>NZ_BAAGWY010000004.1:0-283557 GCF_054780115.1 Humibacter ginsengiterrae | reverse complement strand
ACTCAACGTGACAACGAATTCCTTCGGCCTGGGCATGCCACGGCCTCCTCCCGATCAAGTATCAATCGAGAACAGCCAACCAGCCATACCCACTACATTAGACGCGACACGCTACTAGGTGTATGCGCCGAAACTGGGTGCATGGCGCCCGGTCTCGGCGCATACACCTAGTACGAGAGTAGGACGTGAGGTTCAGGCGGCGACTGGGGTGATCGCCACCTGGTAGCCGAGGGATTCGAGGTCTCTGATGGCGCGGGTTCGGGTGCGTTGGGGGTTGTGCCGGGTGTAGTAGTCGGCGCCGGGTTCGTCGTAGGCTTCACCGTTTCGGAGCATGTGCCAGACCGCGACGAGGATGCTGTGTTGGGTCGCGACAACCGCGCGCGGTTTCCCGCGCCGGGTCACCAGTCGCCGGTAGCGGGCGGCGAGGAACGTGTTCTTGGATTTGCTCGCGGCCAACGCCGCGATCCCGAGCGCACCTTTGAGGTATTTGTTCCCATGGGTGGTGTGTGAGGACTTCATCTTCCCTGCGGACTCGTTCTGGCCGGGGCAGACTCCGGCCCAGGAGGCCAGATGCGCTGCGGTGTCGAACGCGGTCATGTTGGCGCCGGTCTCAGCGATGATCACATCAGCGACCAGGACAGACACTCCCGGGATCGTCACCAGGACGTCCCGGGCTGCGCGAAAGGGGGCGATCAGCTCTTCCACGCGTTCGGTGAGCGCGTCGATCAGTTGCTGCTCCTGATCGATCTGGGCCAGGTATTGACGCACCATGAACGCGTGATGCTCGGTGAACCGGCCGATCAGTGCGTCCTGAAGCTGCGGGATCTTGTTCCGCATCGTCCCCTTGGCAAGGTTGGCGAGCACGACCGGGTCGTGTTCTCCACTGGCGAGGGCTTCCAGCATCAACCGTGCCGACACTCCGGTCGGGTCGGAGACGACGGAGGACAGTTTGATCCCGGAAGACTCCAGAAACTTCTCCAGTCGATGCTGGATCCGGGTCTGATCTCGACCGGCGATGGTGCGTGCCCGGGTCAGGTCCCGCAACTGCCGCACCGGTTCCGGCGGCACGAGCGAAGCACGCAGCAGCCCATGCGCGGCCAACTGCGCCAACCACGCCGCATCGGACACATCGGTCTTGCGTCCCGGGATATTCCGGGCTTGCTTCGCGTTGACCAGCATCACCGGCAACGTGTCTTCCATCAGGAAGTAGAACGGCTTCCAGTAATCGCTGGTCGCTTCCATCACCACGACCGTGACGTGCTGAGCGACCAGGTAGTCCACCAATGCCAGAACCTGCGAGGTCGTGGCACCCCAGGTCGTGATCTTCGTCGTGAACGTGCCCTGACGTGCGCCCGGTGTCCGGACAGCGACCTTCGCATCGCGTTTGGAGATATCGATCCCCACGGCGCGTTCATGCACCACATCCATCTCCCCGGCTCCTTCCCATGACGGTGACCAGAAAAGCCGGTCACGGGGAGGACAGGGATCAAAGAGTTGGAATCTAGTACACGTGCTCGAAGCAACAATCCACGGTTCCCGTGGCAGTCCTCCGCGTCAAGCTAGTCTCCGGGCTCGACAGCACCATAGGCGTACGACGTGACCGCGACCGACACCCCCAGCATCCCCCCGACACCGCAACCCGACAAGTGGCGACCCCGCACCGATACTTTCCACCCCCACGGAGGAGCGAAGCCCCCGGAAAGCTAGTCTCACCGCGGGGGAAGGGCGGCGTCGGCCCGGTTCAGCGGCTGAGGGCGGGGTCGAGCTCGTTCCACTTCTGCGTCGTCTGCCCGATCCAGAAGACGGCGAAGAAGACGATGAGGGCGACCTCGCCGAAGAGGATCCACGGCTGGCCGGCACCTGCGCCGGAAAGGTGGGTGAAGAACACCACGGCGAGGTAGACGAGGCTGACGCACATCCCCACCGTCACGACGATGTAGAGCGCACGCCACGGAGAGCGTGCCGTGATCGCCGAGACCGCCGACACGACGATCATGATGCAGAAGAAGACGCCCGTGGCGACTAGGTGGCCGATCGCGAGCAGCGCCTGCTGTCCGGCTCCGAGCCACACCATGAAGGCGATCGACACGGCGGCGACGACCGCTGCGGGAACGACAACCCCGGCCGTGATGCCGTGCCGTACCGCGGCGAGCCAGACCGCGACGATCGCGGTGAGGATGCCCATCACGGCCACCACGACGATTCCCACGGTTGCGGCAGCGGCCGCCGTCGTCGGAACGCACACCGTTCCGTCCGGGCACAGCCCTGCGACGCCCGGCGCATCCCGGGCCGCGATCGGCGTGGGCAGCACCGCGATCAGGGCGGCGAACCACGCGGCGATGTCGAGCAGCACCTGCTCGACGCTGTGTCCCGACAGCGCGACCAGGCCGAGCGTGATTCCGAACAGCGCCCCGGTGAACGCCGTTCCGCCCGGTGTGTAGTAGAGCGCGCTGAGGCTCGAGACCGGGCCGACAGTGATCGTGACGACGACGAGCGTCACCAGCGTCGTCACGGCCGCGCCGATCACGGCCAACCGCAGGTGCCGGTACGTGCGCTGAGTGGACGTGCTGGACAGCTGCATGGTCACGATCCTGCACCCACCCGAGACGACGCCCCGGAATCCGGGGCGCGAGTCCGCGGTCGACAGCACGCGGCGTGCTCGAGGGCCGCGTACGAAACCGGAGACTCAGTCGGGCAGCAGGCCGAGCGCGCGCACGGCCTTCCGTTCGTCGAGGAGCTCGGCGACGGATGCCTCGATGTGCGCCCGCGCAACCTCCGAGTGCTCGAGGCCGGTCACGACCCGCCACTCGCCGCCCTGCGACCGCACCGGCAGCGAGCAGATCAGCCCGTCGTGCAGGCCGTACGATGCGGCAGCCTCCGCGTTCGCGCCGCTCGTCGTGACGCCTGCAGAGGTCCAGCGCCCGTCTGTGCCGTGCACCCAGTCGTACACGTGGTCGATGGCGGCGTTCGCCGCGGATGCCGCGCTGGAAGCGCCGCGCACCTCGATGATCTCCGCGCCGCGTCGTGCGACCTTCGGCACGAACACCTCCTCGCACCACGCCGCGTCGACCACCTCGAGAGCCGGGCGGCCGTCGATCGTGGCGTGCGAGACATCCGGATACTGCGTCGCCGAGTGATTGCCCCAGACCGTCACCCCATCGACCGCGGTGACAGGCACCTCGGCCTTCAGCGCCAGCTGCGCAACGGCCCGGTTGTGATCGAGCCGGGTCATCGCCGTGAACCGCTCGCGCGGCACATCCGGTGCGTGCGCCGAGGCGATCAACGCGTTCGTGTTGGCCGGGTTGCCCACGACGAGAACGCGCACATCGGATGACGCATGCTCGTTGATCGCGCGCCCCTGCGGTCCGAAGATGGCCGCGTTCGCTTCGAGGAGATCGGCCCGCTCCATGCCTGCGGTGCGGGGCCGCGCGCCGACCAGCAACGCGACGCCGGCTCCGTCGAAGGCCTGGGCGGGGTCATCCGTCACATCCACGGATGCCAGCAGCGGGAACGCGCCGTCGATGAGTTCGAGGGCGGTGCCCTCGGCTGCACGGAGCCCGAGCGGGATCTCGAGGAGATTGAGCCGCACCGGCGAATCGGGCCCGAGCAACTGCCCCGATGCGATGCGGAACAGCAGCGCGTAACCGATCTGCCCTCCCGCCCCGGTGACGGTCACGGTGACGGGCTGCCGAGTGATGGGGGCCATGACGCCAGACTATGGCCGCGGTATGCCCGGGCTGGTGTCAGGCCAGTTCGCCCCGCCGGGCGGTCGCCCAGAGATCGACGCCGGAGTCCACTGCGTGCTCGTCGATCGCCTCCAGCTCGTCGTCTGTGAAGTCGAGATGATCGAGGGCTGCCACGTTCTGCTCGAGCTGTTCGACGCTGCTCGCCCCGATCACGAGCGAGGTCACACGCGAGTCGCGCAGCGCCCAGGCGAGGGCGAGCTGCGCGAGCGTCTGATTGCGCTCCTCGGCGATGTCGGCAAGGGAGCGGATGCGCGCGAGTGCGGCATCCGACAGCAGCTCGTCGGGCAGCGACGACGCTCTCGATGCGCGCGATCCCGCCGGGATGCCGTTCAGGTACTTCCCGGTGAGCATGCCCTGCGCGAGCGCGGTGAAGCCGATCACGCCGATGCCGAGCTCGCCCGCGGCATCCAGCAGTCCCTCCGTCTCGATCCAGCGGTTGAGCATGGAGTACGACGGCTGGTGGATCAGGAGCGGTGTACCGAGATCGGCGAGGATCGCAGCGGCCTTGCGCGTGTCATCCGCGTTGTACGACGAGATGCCGACGTACAACGCCTTGCCGCTGCGCACGGCGGTGTCGAGTGCGCCCATCGTCTCCTCGAGCGGGGTCGACGGGTCGGGTCGGTGCGAGTAGAAGATGTCGACGTAGTCGACGCCCGTGCGTTTCAGCGACTGGTCGAGGCTGGCGAGCACGTACTTGCGGCTGCCGCCGCCCTGGCCGTAGGGACCGGGCCACATGTCCCAGCCGGCCTTGGTGGAGAGGATGAGCTCGTCCCGGTACGGGAGAAGGTCTTCGCGCAGGATGTGCCCGAAGTTCGTCTCCGCTGCCCCGTACGGCGGGCCGTAGTTGTTGGCGAGGTCGAAGTGCGTGATGCCGAGATCGAACGCCCGCCGCACGATGGCGCGCTGCGTCTGCATCGGGCGGTCGTCGCCGAAGTTGTGCCACAGACCGAGCGACAGCGCAGGCAGGTCGAGCCCGCTGCGCCCGGTGCGGCGGTAGAGCATCCTGTCGTAGCGGTCGTCGTCGTGCGCGACGTACGTCATCTGGCTCCCTTCGCGGCGGCCTTCGCCGCCCGCTTGTTCTCTCGTACTCGGGTGAGGGATGCCTCGTCCACGATGTCGGCGACCGAGCGGTACGAGCCTTCTTCGCCGTAGTCGCCGGCGGCTTCGCGCCACCCGGCGCCGTCGTATCCGTACTGCTTGCCGAGAAGGGCGAGGAAGATGCGCGCCTTCTGGTCGCCGAATCCGGGGAGCGTGCGCAGCCGCTTCAGCACCTCGGCGCCGTCAGGGGCTCCCTCGGTCCAGATCGCCGAGGCGTCTCCGCCCCAGTCCGCGACCACCGCACGGCACACCGCCTGGATGCGCGCCGCCATCGAACCCGGGAAGCGGTGGACCGCCGGCGGCGTCGCGCAGAGCTTGGCGAAGGCATCCGGGTCGTCGTCCGCGATCGTGGCGGCGTCGAGGCCGCCCATCCGGTCGCGGATCTTCGCCGGACCGCTGAACGCGGTCTCCATGGCGACCTGCTGGTCGAGCAGCATGCCGAGCAGAAGCGCGAGCGGGGAGGTGGAGAGCAGCTCATCGGCGGCAGCATCGCCGGTGATGTGCAGAGTGCCGGTCATACCGTCATCCTGGCACGCGTGTCGACCGTGACCCGGGGAGTGCCGCAACGTCGGCGGTCGGCGGGAGGATGAGCGGCATGGTCGAGCAGATCACGGTGAAGCAGTTCCACGAGGCTGTTCCTGGCAACGCCTGGCATCGCGTGTACGGCGGCGCAACCGCGTATTTCGCCACCGGATCGTTCGCGAAGGGCGTGGAACTCGTGCAGGCGATCGGGCAGCTCGCGGATGCCGCGAACCACCATCCCGACGTCGACCTGCGCTACTCCGGTGTCACCGTTCGCCTGCAGACGCACGAGGTCGGGGGACTGAGCGAGCGTGATACCGCGCTCGCCGTGCAGATCGAGGATGCCGCGCTCCGGCTCGGCGTCGAACCGGACCACACGCGCGTGCACGCCGTGCAGATCGCGATCGATGCGATGGACATTGCCCGTGTACTGCCGTTCTGGCAGGCGGTCCTCGGGTACCGGAGGCGGGACGAGGTGGCGATTGTCGATCCG
Source organism: Humibacter ginsengiterrae (assembly GCF_054780115.1). NCBI lineage: Bacteria > Bacillati > Actinomycetota > Actinomycetes > Micrococcales > Microbacteriaceae > Humibacter > Humibacter ginsengiterrae. The sequence goes on along the minus strand of NZ_BAAGWY010000004.1, from coordinate 277,698 downwards.
CGCGGCATCGGTCCTACGGTCTGGTTCCAGCAGATGGATGCTCCGCGCCAGCAACGCAATCGCATCCACATCGATCTCGCCCTGTCACGCGACCAGGCCGAGCAGCGCATCGCTGCCGCGCTCGCCGCGGGCGGCCATATCGCGAACGACGACAACGCACCGCACTGGTGGACGCTCGCGGACCCAGAGGGCAACGAGATCGATGTCGCGCCGTGGGGCGACGACACCGTCTGGGAGGACGACGCCGACTGAGCGCGACCACAGGTGCGCGGCATCCGGAATCTCACCCGTCCTGGTGGTGGCGCGATCCGGTTCTCCCACACATGCTGGAGAAATGAGCGAGACAAGCGAGAACACATCGCAGCCGCAGTCCGAAAAACCGAAGATCGTCGTGGGTGTCGACGGTTCCGAGCAGTCGATCGCCGCCCTGCGGCAGGCCGACCGTCTATCACGCCTTCTCGGTGCACGCATCGAGGCGGTGACGACGTGGAGCTACCCGGTCGCAGTGTCGCCGTACGCGATGTCGGCCGATCCGTCGTTCGAAGACATCGCCCGCGACACCCTCGACGAAGCGCTGAAGGATGCGTACGGATCCGACCGCCCTCCGCTCCTGACGACCGTCGTGCAGCACGGGCATCCGGCGCAGGTGCTCATCGAACGGAGCAAGGGCGCGGAGATGCTCGTGCTCGGATCTCGAGGGCGCGGCGGCTTCGCCGGCCTGCTGCTCGGCTCCGTGAGCTCGGAGTGCGCGTCGCACGCGAACTGCCCGGTGCTGATCGTGCGCTGACGGGGCGGCCGAATCTGATTCAAGTCGCTCAATCGGCCCTTGTGGCTGGACAAAAAGGGCCGATTGAGCGACTTGAGCCGGCTGTGGGATGTCGAGGTCCGCTGACCCAGGCTCGGGCGCGCGTCCTAGTCTGAAAAACATGGCCACGGTGATGCTCGTCCGGCACGGACGCACCGCGGCCAATGCAGCGGGCATCCTCGTCGGGCGCGCCGGCGGCGTCGCGCTCGATGACGTGGGCCGTGCACAGGCGGAACGCACGGCGCAGCGCCTCGCGGCCGTTCCGCTCGCGGCGATCGTGTCCAGCCCGCTGGAGCGCTGCCGTGAGACATCCGAAATCGTTCTGGCCTTGCAGCACGGGTCGCCGCCGCTGTCGATCGAGCATGGGATCACGGAGTGCGACTACGGGCAGTGGCAGGGCAAGCGCCTGGCGGAGCTGGCGCGCGAGAAGCTGTGGGCGCAGGTGCAGACGAGGCCGGGATCCGTCGTCTTTCCCGGCGGTGAGTCGATGGCTGCGATGCAGGCGCGGGCGGTCGCGGCCATCCGGCGCCAGGATGCCGTCATCACGGCGGAGCACGGGCCGAAGGCGGTGTGGGTGGCTGTGAGTCATGGCGATGTGATCAAGTCGGTGCTGGCGGATGCCTTCGGCATGCACCTCGACCTCTTCCAGCGCATCAGCGTCGGCCCGGCGTCCGTCTCGATCGTGCACTACGGCGCGGGCAACCCGCGCGTGATCGGCACGAACACGGATGCCGGCGACCTGGACTGGCTGCGCGACGGCGTCGCCGAGACGGAGACAGTCGGTGGCGGGGCGAGCGCCTCGTGACTCAGGAGCAGGCGCCCGGATGCCCGGCCGACGCGGGCCGCGGGCTGCGGGGGAATGTCGAGCTGGTGGCGCGCATCCCTGCCGCGTCGAACGAGACGTTCCTCGCCGCGATCGACGACGTGCCCGTGGTCTACAAGCCTCGCGAGGGTGAGAAGCCGCTGTGGGACTTTCCCGACGGCGACCTCGCCGACCGCGAGTACGCGGCGTATCTCGTGTCGGAGCGTCTCGGCTGGAACGTCGTGCCGCCGACATGGATAGGCGACGGGCCGCTCGGCGAGGGCATGCTCCAGTTGTGGCAGCAGGTCGACACGGTACAGAGCGCCGTCGACATCGTTCCGGTTGAGGGCATTCCGGAGCGCTGGCGTCGAGCCTTCGAGGGTGCCGACGAAGACGACCGCCGGATCGCGCTCGTGCACGAGGACTCTCCGGCATTGCGGCGCATGGCGGTCTTCGACACGCTCGTCAACAACGCTGACCGCAAGGGCGGCCACGTGCTGGCGATGCCCGGCGGTCACCGCTTCGGCGTCGACCACGGCCTCACGTTCCATGCCGAGCCCAAGCTGCGCACGGTGCTCTGGGGGTGGGTGGGCGAGCCGCTCACCGCCGAGGAGACCGACGGAGTCGCGCGAGTGCGGGCATCCCTCGGCCATGAACTGGGGCGGGAGCTGGCCACTCTGCTGTCGGCGGCCGAACTCGAGGCGTTCGCAGAACGGTGCGACCGATTACTCGGGGTCGGACGGTTCCCGGCGCCGGGCGGATGGATGCCCGCCACACCCTGGCCCCTGTTCTGACGCTTCGGCCGTGGCCGGAGCGGGAACGAGGGACTGACGGACGATCAGACCTCGACCGCGCCGCGGCGCAGCCGGGCCCGCACGCCCGCCCATACGAGCACCACGAGCACCACAGCGGCCATCACGTTGACCGCGAAGAAGCCGCCGAGGGCGAGCACCGGCCCGGCGAGGGCACCGAGCGCTGCGGCGCCGAAGTTCATCGAGGCATCCACACCGCCCTGAAGGGGAACACGGATGTGCGCAGGCACCGACTCGACGAGCATTGCGGACCCGCCGATGAGGCACGCGGACCAGCCGAGGCCGAGCAGGAAGAGGGCCGCCATCAGGCGTGGCATGGCCGAGTGGCCGGCGCCGTCCCAGGCGCCGAGGCTGAACGAGCAGACGAAGAGCGCCGCGCCGATCCACGCGACGGTCTGAGCGCTCGTCTTGTCGGTGAGCCAGCCGAAGACCGGGCTCGCCGCGTACATGCCCACGATGTGCACGCTGATCACGATGCCGACGAATTCGAGCGACATCCCGTCGTTGTTCATGCTCACCGGTGTCATCACCATGACGGCGGCCATCATCATCTGGCCGGTGACGATGCTCGCGATGGCGAACACCGCTCGGGGTGTTCGTAGCGCGATCCGGAGTGCGGCGAACGCGCCCACCGGCGACTGCCCGGCGGGAGTCGGATCGTTGCCCGGCGCGTGCCCTGCGATCGGACGGATGCCCACTGTCACGATCGCGGCCAGCACGAAGCCTGCAAGCGAGAACAGGTACGGACCGCTCAGCGGAACGAGTCCGAGCGCCGTGCCCAGGTTCGCCCCCGGTGCGGAGAGGTTCGGGCCGGCGATGGATCCTACGGTCGTCGCCCAGAGCACGATCGACATCGAACGCGCCTCGGCTCCTGGCCGGGAGAACTCCATCGCGGCGTAGCGGGACTGCAGATTCGTCGCGGTGCCCGAGCCGAACAGCACCATCGCGATCAGGTAGAGCCAGAACTGCCCGGTCGTGGCGGCGATCAAGATGAGCACCGCGCCGACGGCCGCCGTCGTGAAACCCAGGGTGAGCGACCACCGGCGGCCGTGTCGCACGGCGAGCCGCGCCAGCGGTATGGCCATCAGCCCGGCGCCGATGATGCTCGCCGTCTGCGCGAAACCGGCGACACCCATCACGCCGGAGAGCTTCTCGGCGAGCACGCCCCCGACCGCCACGCCCGACGCGATGCCGACGCCGCAGAGCAGCTGCGCGACGACGAGACGCACTCGGTTCGCGATGGTGTGGTCGCTTCGGGCGGCCGGCGCGGTCGTCACCGAGCCGGTTCCGGCATCCGGTGCGGTCACCGGCGCTTCACGGCGTCGGCCATCTGCCTGACGGCCTGCTCGATGATCGGCCGGGGCGTGGCGAAGATGAACCGCATGAACCCGACCCCGGCCTCACCGCATGACGAACCGTCGGTCATGGCCACGTCGGCCCGCTCGCGGAAGAAGTCCGCCGGCGGCACCTCGAGCTCGAGGGCACGGGCATCCAGCCAGGCGATGTACGTGCCCTCCGGCGCGGTGTAGCGGATCTCGGGCAGGTGCTCCGCCAGCAGATCGCCGAGCAGGCGCCGGTTGCCGTCGAGGTAGCCGACCGTGTCGGCAAGCCATGCGCCGCCCGCGGTGTAGGCGGCGGTGTTGGCGATCACGCCAGGGTTGCTCGCTCCGTGGCTGGCCATGAAACCGATGCGTTCCCACACCTCGGCATCGGCGTCGTTGCTGAGGATGATCTGCGCGCACTTCAGCCCGGGCAGGTTCCAGGCCTTGGAGGCGCTGGTCGACGTGATGGTGTGGGATGCCGCGGCATCCGACACGCTGGCATACGGCACGTGCCTGCCGTCGGGGTAGACCAGCGGCGCGTGGATCTCGTCGGAGAAGACGCGCACACCGTTGCGCTCGACGACCTCGCTCACGGCGAGCAGCTCCTCACGTGTGAAGACCCGGCCGAGCGGGTTGTACGGGTTGCACAGGATGAGCAGCCCTCCACCATCGTGGAACGCGCGGTCGATGCCGTCCAGGTCGAACTCGTAGCGCCCATCGCGGATGAGCATCGGCACCTGGATGATCTCGCGCCCGAGCGTCGGCGGCACCGACAGGAACGGCATGTATGCGGGCGTCGGCAGCACGATCTTCGATCCGGGCGCGGAGAAGTGCTCGATCGCGACCTCGAGCCCCTTGATGACGTCGGGGAGCGGATGCACGCGAGCAGCGGGCACATCCCACCCGTACCGCGACTTCTGCCACGCGGCACAGGCATCCGACATCGCTTCCGACAGAGAAGGCGGAAGGTAGCCGAACAGGCCGTCGTCGACCGTGTCGTGCAGCGCCTTCGCTATCGCGGGCGCGCATCCGAAGTCCATCTCGGCGACGAACGCACCGATCTTGCCCGGGAACATCGTCCACTTCAGGCTGCCGATCTCGCGCAGCCTGTCCATTCCGATGGAGTCGTATTCGTGTGCGCTGGTCATCAGCCTTCCTTTCCGATCTGCAGTGGTTCGTCGTCCGTGGCGTCGTCGGCATCCTCGTCGGCGATCTCGTTCAGGTAGTTGTAGATGGTGAACCGGGTGACGCCGAGCGTCGTCGCGATCATGTCGATGGCGTCGCGCAGGTGGAACATTCCCCGGTCTTTGAGATCGCGCACGACGGCCACCTTGTGCCGCTTCTGCATCAACTCGACCGGCACATCCACGTCGGAAACAGCCTGTCGGATGAGGTGCGCGGCCAGCTGGTCCACGTCGGTGACGAACACCTCGGGATCGGCCGATTCGATGGCCGGAGCCGGCACGATGCGCGCCTCGCTGGAGGGCGGTGCGGGCTTACGCACGCCACCGAGGTCGAGCATCGACGATGCGATGTCTTGCACCGACTCCCACACGGACAGGTCGGAGTTGAGGCAGAGCGCCGCAACGGCTTGGCCGGTCACGTCGCGGATGATCATCGTCGACGAGCGGATGCGTCGCCCGTCGGCGAGATGCGTCTCGTAGCCGACCATGTGGTCATCGGAGAGTTCGGTGAGGTTCTTCAACAGCAGGTCGGTTGCAGGGTCACCGACGCGGCGCCCGGTCACCTCCCCGTGGATGGCGACGATCGAGTTCGGCAGCTTGCTGAGGTCGTGCAGCACGACCTCCGTCGACGGCGGAAGCGACCGGCCGAGCGGTTCGACGAGCGCCGAGAACACGGCGATCAGCCGTTCACCGTCGACCGTCGGGCGAATCCCCTGATCGAGGATGCCGCCGGCGGGCGCCGGCCGTGAACGCTTCTGCGCCATATTCGATCTCTTTCTGTCCGGTGGTCTGCACGAGCTGTCCAGTGGCGTGCACGAGCTGTGGCGAGTGGTGCCATCACGAGCATGGGTCAAAAGCACGAGGAAGTCAACGAGCCGTGGACCGCATCAACAAACTATTGACAAACCGTCCACGATGTGTGGAGATTGCACAAGATGTTGAAGGACTCGATGGGATGTTGACTTCCGGTCAATATCCTCCGCCCGCAGAGTCGCGGGCTCGATTCGAATGGAGAGTGACATGGATGCCCCCGCAGCCGGTGCGCTGAACTCAGCTGGCACGCTGAACCAGGAGAACCTCAAGAGATCGATCACCACGCCGCAGGCGCTGGGAATCTCGTTCCATCAGATCGTCGGCGGCGGAGTCGTGTCCCTGACCGGTGTGGCGATCGCGATGACCGGTGGCGGAGTGCCGATCGCGTTCATCGTCGCCGCGATCGCCATCCTCATCGTCTCTGTGCCGATCGCGACGCTGGGCGCATCCATGCCCGTCGTCGGCGGCACCTACACGTACGCGACGAAGCTCGTGCATCCGATCATGGGCTTCGTCAATCTGTGGTTCTTCATCATCCAGATGGCGAGCCTGAGCCTGTACGGGCTAGCGGCCGGCAGCTACCTGCACAGCCTCAATGCGTGGTTCGATCCCACCGTCGTGTGCGTGACCCTGATCACCATCTTCTTCGTCGCGAACCTGATGGGGGCATCCTTCTCGGCGCGCATCGGCATCGTGCTCGCCGGCATCATGCTCGTCGCGTTCGGATGCTTCATCGTGCTCGGGCTTCTGCACGTGCACTGGAGCGCATACCCGCCGGTCATTCCGAACGGCACGCTCAAGCTGTTCCAGGCCGCGGCGCTGCTCACCTTTGCCACCGGCGGGGGAACCGTGGTCGCCGAGCTCGGACGTGAGATGAAGAAGCCGGGACGCACCATTCCCACCGCGGTGATCGGCGGTACCGTCTTCGCCGGCATCATGTACGTGCTGATCGCGCTGCCTGCTGCGGGCATCCTGCCGATCGCGAAGGTGGCGGGTGAACCGCTCTCGGTCGTGGCGAAGACGTTCATGCCGCCGTGGATGTGGTACTTCTTCATCCTCGGCGGCGCGGTCGTCGCTGTCATCGGCACCATGAACGCGCAGATGCTGTGGGGCTCGAAGAGCGCGCTGGCCGCGGTGGATGACGGCTGGTTCCCGAAGAAGGTCGGGGCCGTGAACAAGCGCTTCGGCACTCCGCACTGGCTGCTCTGCATCATGTTCGTGGTCGGCATCGTTCCCGCTGTCTCGCACATCGACATCAGCGTGATCGGCAGCGTCAGCAGCCTCATCGGCCAGGTCACGTTCGTGATCCTCATCCTCGCGTCGATCCGGATGCGGTACCTCTTCGCAGAGCGGTACGCGCAGTCGCCGTTCAAGCTGCCGCTCTGGCTGCACTGGACGTTCACGATCGTCGGCATCGCCGTATGCGCCTACCAGTTCTACCTGCTCACCGAGGGCGTCACCCCGATGGTGTGGATCGCTCTCGGCGTCTGGGTGGCGCTCGGAATCGTCGTGTTCGCACTGCGGTATCGGCACGCGACGAGGGTGCAGCTGGACCGGATGGCCCGCGGCGAGACGGTCACCGGCAGCACCCGGACAATCGAGGGCGTGGTCGGGTCCGAGCGCGAGGCGATCAGCATGGATGCCATGGCTCTGCCCAAGGTCGGCTTCGGGGACGAGGGTGAGATCCCCACTCTGACCCGAGACGACGAATGAGTACCCGCCACAAGACCATCGCAACAAGAGAGGGACGTCCCATGACCGAGGCCTACGCCGAGCACTATCACGACCCGCGCGACAAGCAGTTCGCCCGGCAGCTCCGCCGAGGCGCGCCTGACGCCTTCGCTGCGCTCACGACGTTCGACGACGCGGCGCTGCGGCGCGAGGGCATGGCGATTCCGCGCAAGTACACCGAGCTGATGGCTCTGGCGGTCGCGCTGACGACGCAGTGCGTCTACTGCATCGAGGCACACACGAAGGCCGCAGCCGCGGAGGGCGCGACGGAAGCGGAGATCTCCGAGACCGTGTTCATCGCGGCCGCACTGCGAGCGGGCGGCGCGATCGCGCACGGCTTCCAGGCGATCAAGCACTACCTGCGCGAGACCGGGGAGCATTGATCCGCTGTCGGCCCGCATCACGCCGATAAGGTGATCGGCGTGGAGCTTCCCCCGGATCTTCTTCGCCTCTTGCGTTCGGCCAGCATGTGCTACCTCGCCACGGTCATGAAGGATGGGTCGCCGCAACTGACGCGGGTGTGGGTCGACACTGACGGCGAGCACGTTCTGGTCAACAGCGTCGACACCCATCTGAAGGTGCGCAACATCCGCCGGGATCCGCGTGTCGCACTGACCGTGACCGACCCGGAGAACGAAGGGCGCTACTACCAGGTCCGGGGTCGTGCGGCGCTCAGCTACGACGGCGCAGCCGAACACATTGAGACGCTGTCGCAGAAGTACACCGGCGGTCCGTACCTCTGGTACGGCGGTCGCGAGCAGGTGCGCATCCTCCTCACCATCGCGGTCGACAGGGTCAGCCAACTCGGGGGCTGAGGCCGAGTGAGGTGCGCCAGCAGACGGATGCTCAGATCGTGGTCATGCCTCCGTCGACCGCGAACAAAGCTCCCGTGGCGAAGGCGCCGTCGTCGCCGGCGAGGAACACCATGATGCCCTCGACGTCGCGCGGTGATCCGGGACGGCCGAGCGGAATGCGTCCGACGATGGCGGCGCGCGCGTCGGGGTCGTCGCTGATCGCGGTGACGAGACTCGTCTCGGTGTAGGCCGGAACGACCGTGTTGACGCGGATGTTGTCGCCTGCGTAGGCGGCCGAGACGGTTCGCGCGAGACCGTGGATACCGGCCTTCGACGCGCTGTACGCCGTGAAGTCAGCGCCCTCGCCGTTCACGCCCGTCGGACTGCCGGTGAGGATGATCGATCCTCCTCCGTGACCGCGCATTGCCCGCACCGCGTGCTTCACGGTGAGGAACGTGCCGGTCAGGTTGACGTCGATGGTGCGGCGCCAGACGTCGAGCTCGAGGTCGGCAGCCCTGGCATCCTGCCCGAACAACTGCACTCCGGCGTTGGCGACGACGACGTCCGGTCTCCAGCCGGTGTCGATGAGCTCGGCGAACGCGGACTCCACAGAGGGCTCCTGCGAGATGTCCATGACGACGCTGCGGGCGGCCTCGCCTATGCGGTCCGCGGTCGCGGCTGCGGTGTCACCGTCGCGGTCGGCGATGACGACGCGTGCCCCCTCCCGGGCGAATCGCTCGGCGACCGCGCGGCCGATGCCGGCACCGGAGCCAGTGATCAATGCCGTCTTGCCGGCGAGTGCGCTCATCAGATCTCCCTCTGCGTTGAGTATTCACCTGCCGACCGTGGCACGGACGCCGTGCGGATGCCAGACCGTTGCACAATGACTGTGCCCGCTGTCGATCGAAGTTCAGCGGTGCACCTACCCGAAGTCGAGACACCGCCGCCCTGAACCTGGGATGATCATGCAGTGGGCTGCGACATCCGCAGAACGCCCGGAAGGGAGAATCAGCGTGCAGAACAGGTCGATCGAGACGCGGGAGACGCTGCTGCTGGCTGCAGCTCAGGAGTTCGACGAGCACGGATACGCGGCCGCCACGCTCCAAGGCGTCGCTGACCGGCTCGGCAAGACGAAGGGCGCGCTGGGCTACCACTTCCCGAGCAAGGGTTCGATGGCTCTCTCGATCGTGGAACGCTTCTACGCGGAACTCCCCGCGCTCGTCGAGCGGTACAGTACGGGCGGGAGCACGGATGTGCGATCCCTCGTCGCGATGTCGCTCGAGGTCGCGGCGCAGTTCCGTGATGACGTGATGGTCCGGGCCGCTGTGCGCCTGCAGCGCGATGTGGACGTGGTCGACGTCGAAATGCCGACGCCGTACGTGAACTGGATCGCACTGACGGAAGCGGCTTTGCGGGATGCCGAGAACGCTGGGCAGCTTGTGGAAGGGCTCGACGTCGCGGCTGCCGCGAGGGTGCTGGTCGCCGCGTTCTTCGGCACTCAGCAGGTTGCGACAGCGTTAGGTCACCGGGACGAGTTGACCGACTGGGTGCTCGACATGTGGCGTCTCCTCCTGCCCGGAGTGGTGGGGGAAGCGGCAGACGACGTACTGAGCGAGGTCACCGGAGGAGTTTCCCGAGCTCACTGATCCGGCCGGACGTGGGCTTCGTGGAGTCGCGTACTTACCGGATGCGCCGCTTCAGTCGCCGGAGAACGCTCGATCGGCGATGAAAGCGCCCTCGACCGGGCGCACTTCGACGCCCCCGCCCTGGCGATTGATCGGGTTGCGGCGCGCTATCTCGAGTGCCGAACCGAGGTCATCCGCCTCGATCACATAGAAGCCGGCGATGAGTTCTTTGCTCTCGACGAACGGACCATCCGTCACCTCGCCGTGGCGCACGGAGACGGCCGTGGTGTCAGCTGGTTGAAGCGCGACGGCGACCACCATGTCTCCGGATGCGGCGAGATCGTCGGCGTAGCTGTCGTGGGCATCCCGCTCATCCGTTGTCTCGCCGACCGGATCGGCTGGACCGTAGATGAGGACTGCGTACTGCGGCATGGCTTACTCCATTCACTGATGCGGACGCGTTTCGTTCGGCATCTCTTCGTCGAACAGGAAGTGGGCGATCCGACAAACGCGGCGAGGATCGCCATAAGTGGTGTCATCACCATGCATCCGACAAGCTACGCGTCGTCTGCGTCGCGGAAGGTGTAGACGACGCCGCCGAGTTTCGCCGGATTCATCATCCAGTACATGCGATCGATGCCGTGGACGGTTGCGGTGACGGTGACCATCGCGAAGGGAACCCCCTGGTAGATGAGCAGGCAACCCAGTCGATTGTTGGCCTCCACGAACCGCACGTCGACGAGCTCCCAGAGCCAGGCGCCGAATGCCATGAGGAACTTCGCCACCCGTTCCCGGCCGGCGACGGGGATTCGCGCGGCATTGCCCTTGCCATCGCCGTCGGCCCAGGTGACGACATCTTCGGCGAGGAGTGATTCGAGGCGCTCGAGGTCACCACTGCGGGCCGCATCGAGGAATGCGGTCATGAAGCGGCGTTGTTCCGATGCGCTCACCTGTGTGCCGCGTTGTTCCGCAAGGTGTCGTCGTGCCCTGCTCACGAGCTGTCTGGCGTTCGGTTCGGTGGTGTCGATGGTCTCGGCGATCTCGCTGTATGGCGCACCGAACGCTTCACGCAGAACGTAAGCAGCACGTTCCGCGGGCGTCAGCCGCTCGAGGAGGAAGAGCACCGCGAGTTGCAGCGTCTCGTCGTTCTCCGCGGCGAGTTCGGGATTCTGACCGGTGTCGATCGGTTCCGGCAGCCACGGTCCGATGTATGACTCGCGCCGGGCTCGAGCGGATTGCAACTCGTTGATCGCCATGCGGGTCGTCGTGGTGGCCAGGAACGCCGCAGGCTCCCGTACCCGGTCGCGCTCATAGTGCTGCCAGCGCAGCCAGACCTCCTGGACCAGATCCTCCGCATCGGCGACGCTGCCGAGCATGCGGTAGGCGATTCCGAACAGGCGGGGCCGGACCGTCAGGAAGGTCGCCAACCCATCGTCGAGTCCGCGGCCGGCTCGGTCAGGGCCTCGGTCATGGTCGGCGTGGGTAGCCGGCTTCCACAGCCGTCGGGGCATCCGAGGCTCGGGAAGGTCGGCCAGAACGATCTTCCTGGACATCACCACCCCCGTCCGCTCGCATGCTACCGGCACCATGGGATGCGGGCGAACGTGTCACAGACGAGTGCCCTATCCGGTCCGAGCTGTTGATGGCCGCGGAATCGCCGCGGCCGAAAGGAAGGATCAACCATGAAGATCGTCGTCATAGGCGGCACCGGGCTCATCGGATCGAGGGTCGTGGAGCTCCTCGGCGAACACGGCCACGATGCGGTTGCCGCATCCCCGAGTTCCGGGGTCGACACCATCACAGGAGAGGGACTCGAGGATGCATTCAAGGGCGCCGATGTCGTCGTGGACGTGTCGAACTCGCCGTCGTTCGCCGACGACGACGTGCTCGCGTTCTTCACCACCTCGACACGGAACCAGCTCTCCGCGGAGAAGTCGTCGGGCGTGAAGCATCACGTCGCGTTGTCGATCGTGGGCGCCGACCGCCTTCCGCACAGCGGATACTTGCGCGCCAAGGTCGCCCAGGAGAAGTTGATCCGAGACTCGGGCCAGCCGCACTCGATCGTTCGTGCCACGCAGTTCTACGAGTTCGCGAAGGCGATCGGCGCGGCCGGTGTCGTCGACGGGGTCGCCCGGGTCAGCTCGGGCGTGATGCAACCTGTGGCGGCGGCGGATGTCTCGGCTGCGGTCGCGATGGCCGCGGAGGCACGGCCGACCAACGGCATCGCGGAGATCGCGGGGCCCGAGAAAATCGCGCAGGACGACTTCGTGCGTCGCGCCTTCGCAGCGATCGGTGAAAGCACCCCCATCGTGGGATCCCCGGAAACCCCATACTTCGGAGCCGTGATCGACGGTGACGAGCTGACTCCCGCACCGGGCGCTCGAGTTGCTGCGACCACGTTCGACCAGTGGTTGGCGGCGCAGCGGGCAGCAGCGCGGTAGCCGACCAGCTCATCGACCACCGGCCGGTCTAGGGTCGCGATAGGCCATGCGGCACCGATACAAGGAGGAACTCATGAAGGCGATCATCGCGACGGACCGGGCCGTGGAGGCTGCAGGAATCACGTTGACCGAGGTTCCACAGCCGGAGCCGGCGATCAATGACGTCGTCGTCGAGGTGCGCGCATCGGGCTTCGTCCCCGCCGAGTGGGAGTGGCCATCCACCTGGGCCGATCGTGCAGGGCATGCACGCACCTCGGCGGTGATCGGCCACGAAGTCGCCGGTGTGGTCTCCGCGTTGGGTTACGGCACGACAGGGCTTTCGCTGGGGCAGCGCGTCTTCGGAATCACCGATTGGCACCGCGACGGCACATTGGCCGAGTACACGGCTGTCGAATCGCGCAACCTCGCACCGCTGCCAGGCGACGTCGACTTCACCGTGGGCGCCAGCCTGCCGATCTCGGGCCTGACGGCGTGGCAAGGGCTCTTTCAGCACGGGAACCTCCGGGCCGGGCAGACCGTCATCGCTCATGGCGCCGCCGGGGCCGTGGGATCAGTGGTGGTCCAGCTTGCCCGCGAGTGCGGCGCGTACGTCATCGGGTCGGGACGAGCGGCCGACCGTCAGGCGGTGCTGGACTTCGGCGCCAACGAGTTCCTCGACCTCGGCAGCGACGAGCTCGAGGATGTCGGCGAGGTCGACCTTGTCTTCGACGTCATCGGCGGCGATGTGCAGAAGCGGTCGGCAGAAGTGATCCGGTCCGGAGGGGCACTCGTGACGATCGTCGGTCCCGCCGAGTCGCAGCCGGTCGGCGTGCGTGTCGTCGACTTCGTCGTCGAGTCCGACCGCGGCCAGCTGAGCGAGATCGTGCAGCGGGTGCGCGACGGTCGCTTGCGCACGAATATCGGCACGATCGTTCCCCTCGACGATGCGCTGCCCGCGCTGAATCCGACCCGCCGGCACAAGGGCAAGACCATCATCACCGTTCGTCCCTGATGGATCGTGGGAGGCCCCGTCAGTACCGGGATGACTGGGGACTCCCACGGTCCGGGAGTGCCAGCTTGAATGGAGAAAACAACGCAGCGCCGGCGGGTACGCCGGCAAGTGCGTGAAAGGAACGGAATCTCGTGAAGCAGCGCACTCTCGGTACTGGCCTGACCGTCTCGGAGATCGGGCTGGGTTGTATGAGCCTGACCGGCGCGTACGGCAACGTCGGCGGTCCGTCGCGGCCGGATTCGGTCGCTCTCATCCGTCGTGCCGTGGAACTCGGCATCACGTTCTTCGATACTGCGGAGGTGTATGGCCGCTTCGAGAACGAGGACATCGTCGGGGAGGCGCTCGAGCCGTTCCGTGACCAGGTGAAGATCGCCACCAAGTTCGGCTTCGCGTTCCGGGAGAACGGTGTCGAGGACGGCGGACTGAACAGCACACCCGACAGCATTCGCCTGGCGGTGGAGGGGTCGCTGCGGCGCCTGCGCACCGATCGGATCGACCTGTATTACCAGCACCGTGTCGATCCGAACGTTCCGATCGAGGATGTCGCGGGCACGGTGAAGGAGCTGATCGAAGCGGGCAAGGTCGCGCACTTCGGGTTGTCCGAGGCGGCCGCCGCGACGATCCGGCGTGCGCACGCGGTGCAACCGGTGACAGCGGTGCAGAGCGAGTACTCGATGTGGTGGCGCGACCGTGAGCACGACACCATTCCCGTGCTCGCCGAGCTCGGGATCGGTCTGGTGCCGTACAGCCCGCTCGGCAAAGGATTCCTCACCGGCACGATCGACGCATCCACGACGTTCGCCGACACCGACTTCCGTGCACAGACGCCTCGCTTCCAGGGCGAGGCACTGCAGGCGAACTTGGCACTCGTCGACGTGCTCAACAAGATCGCGGCCGAAACCGGTGCGACGCCGGCCCAGCTGGCACTGCAGTGGCTGCTCAACCAGCAGCCCTGGATCGTGCCCATCCCCGGCACGAAGCGCATCTCGCGGCTGGAGGAGAACACCGGCGCATCCACCGTCGAACTGACCGAAGACCAGCTGAACGAGCTACGCGCTGCGGCCGACCGCATCCAGATCATCGGCGCCCGCTATCCCGAGGCTCAGGATGCCATGACCAACCGTGACGCTCCGCTCCCGCGCTGACCGAGGAGCCGTTCGCTCAGTTCCCAGAGGCGGCGAGCGGACTCTGGGTCTATGGAATGCGGCACGACGTTCTGCGACCGGATCAGGTCCGCCCCCTGCGCGTTGAGATCCACGGTCTCGTCGAGCGGTGACACATCGCAGTCCCTCAGGTAGACGCCGCCGATGTCGGCGAGCAGGGGACTGACCGCACCGAAGACGATGGTGGCTGCACCCTGCTGCGGAGTCTTCTTGCCGCGATCCGGGTCGATGACCGGCCGACCGGCCTCGTCGACCAGGCCGGTCGCCACCTGCATCGCGCGCACTTGATCGGCGGGCATCGAATTGCCCAGCTGGGTGCCGACGATGATTCCCGGATGCGCCGCGAAGCCTCGTATCCCGTCCCCGGCCCACCGGCGGTCCAGCTCGACGGCGAACAAGACGTTGGCGGTCTTGGACTGGGCGTAGGCGAGTTGCCCGTCGTAGCTGCCTGCGGTGAAGTTCGGGTCATCCCAGCGGATGTCGGCCATCCGGGTCGCGCCGGATGTCGTGTTGACGACGCGGGCACCATGGGCCGCGCGCAGCGCAGGCAGCAGGCGCAGCGTCAACTGGAAGTGGCCGATGTGGTTGGTCGCGAACTGAGACTCGTAGCCGCGGGCATCCCGGATCAGCGGACCGCCCATGATCCCCGCGTTGTTGAGCAGGATGTGCAGCGGCAGACCGGCGTCGAGAAAGGATTCGGCGAAGGCGTCGATGGATGCCGGGTCGAGCAGGTCTAGCCGTCCGACCCGGACTCCGCCGACACCGGCGAGCGCTGCTGCGGCACGGTCGGGATCGCGGGATCCGACCGTCACCCGCGCACCTGCCCCGGCCAGTGCGCGGGTGGCCTCCAGTCCGAGCCCGACGTGACCGCCGGTGACGATGACGTTCTTTCCGGACAGATCGATGCCTGCCAGCACCTCATCGGTCGTGGTCGAAGCGGTGAAACCGCTGCCGATCGGGTGCTGCTTGTTTGCGATGGTCTGTGTCATGCAGACAGCCTGACCCCAATGTTCCGGACTGTGAATAGTTGTGGATCCGTAATTCTTGCGCCAGAGTACGGAAGGTGGTCGATGATCAGCTGTCTGAGGTGTTCGAACTCGTCGAAGTACGCGGCGTGCTCTCCGGTGGTATCGCCGCCCGAGGACCATGGGTATCCCGGGCTCCGGTCCAGGACGCGCTCAAGTTCTTCGCCATGGCGCGCGGGCGGGCCCGGCTCACCGCTGATGGGATGGATGAGCCGATCGAGCTCGAGCAGGGCGACGTGGCCATCCTCAACAACCGGTCCTGGATGGAGCTGCGCGCCGGAAGCGGCGACGATGCGCCGCGCCGTGTGGCTCCCGAGCCGGATGTCTCCCCAGCACACTTCGCCGACGTGGATCCCCGTGTGGATGACGTCGTGTTCGGACTCCGGATCGATCTCAACCCGGCCGGCCGGATGCTGCTGCAGCAGGCGCTTCCGCCGGTCGGGCACGTGCGAGCATCGACGTCTCCGAACCCTGGACTGCGCGACACCCTCGACCGGCTGCTCGACGAGGTGGTCGACGACCGGATCGGCTCGGCGTTTGCGATCAGGCACCGCAGCCAGCTCTTGCTGCTCGAGGCGCTCCGAACCTGGCTCGTCGGTGCCGACCTGCCTCGAGGATGGCTGAGGCTGCTGGGCGACGAACGACTACGCCCGGCGCTCAGCCTGATGCATGCGGACCCCGGAAAGCGCTGGGGCCTCGGCGAACTCGCGCGCGCCGCGGCGATGTCCCGCACCACCTTCGCCGAACGCTTCAGGGACACGGCGGGCACGCCGCCGCTGAGCTATCTCAACCGCTGGCGGATGCTCCTTGCCCAGCGCGCCCTTCGCGACCGGGACATCCGGGTCGCTGCGCTCGCGGCAGAACTCGGATACACCTCGGAAAGCGCGTTCAGCACCGCGTTCAAACGAGAAGTCGGCGAGTCACCGCTGCGCTACAGGTACCGCATCCGCGGCGCGGAAGCATCCGCAGTTCACTGAGCGGGCCCGGAAGCATCGGCCGCGGTGAGCTCAACGAGCGGAACGAGCTCGCTCTCGGCCCACGCCCAGAAGGTCGTCGGCGACGCGGTGCGAGCTGTGCGCTCTACCGCCTTGTCGAGCCCCGCGTTCTTGGCCGACATCATCCCGACCATGCCGTCGGCCATCGCGGGCGACGCCCCGCGCGCGAGCAGCCCCGCACGGAACGCCTCGAGGTCGATCTGTGTGTACTCGATCGGACGCGCCAGCAGGTCGGACAGGATCGCCGCGACCTCGGACATCGAGAGGTCTTCCGGGCCGAGAACCGGGCGGTCCTCCCGACCGGACCACGAGCGGTGGACGAGTAGGTCGGTGACCACATCGGCGATGTCGTCGACGGCGACGAGCGGAACTTTGAGGTCCGCACGCAGCACGCCGCTGAAGGAGCCGTCGCGCAGTGTCGAGGCATCGTTGAGCAAGTTGTCGAAGAACCCGGGCAGGGTGACGGCACGGAACGCGGCGCCGGTGGCCGCGAAGATGTCCTCGACGGCGAGGCCGTGGCGCACAAGCCCCGATTCGCCCGGGACGCCGCGGCCGAGGTTCGACACCGCCACAACGTGAGACACGGCGTGGCGCTGCACTGCCTCTGCGGCGGGTCGGGCGAGTTCTTCCATGCCGTCCTCCAGCCGTTCGGCACGCCAGGGCGGCGGGGTGAGCCAGAACAGGGCGTCGGCGCCACGGAGCGCCGCATCGATAACCGCGGGGTCGCCGTGCGATCCGGCGATGATCTCAGCGCGGTCGGCTGTGTCTGCGGGCAGCGTGCCGGGATTGCGTGCGATGACACGAACGGGCTCGTCGGTGCGGTCGAGCACTCGTTCGAGCACGCGACGTCCGATGCGGCCGCTGGGGGTGGTGAGAACGATCATGACTTCACTCTCGGCGCCACCGCCGCGGACCGTCCAATACCTTCTTGGGCCCTTCGATACCCTGAAGGTATGGATCTCGACCTTCGCAAACTGCGCTACTTCGTTGCGGTCGCCGAAGAGCTTCACTTCGGGCGAGCGGCCGAGAGGCTCCTCATCGCTCAGCCCGTGCTGTCTCGGCAGGTGATGGCTCTCGAGCGCGAGATCGGCGTCGGGTTGCTCGACCGCACGGGTCGCCGTGTCGCACTCACCCCGGCCGGCGAGCGACTTGCTGACGAAGGTCGCAGCCTGCTTGCGTCGGCGACGACCGTCGTCCGTCACGCGCATGAAACGGCTCGTGGACTCGAGCGCCTGGTCGTCGGCTTCGCTCCCGGTTTGCGCGTCGCGCCTGCCGTAGCCGCGATCGGCGAGGTCTCGCCTGAGCTCGATGTCGCCCTGATGGAGCTCGTCTGGTACGAGGGCGCGGATGCGGTGCGCGACGGTCGCGCCGACATCGCCGTGGTGCGTGAGCCGTTCGATGATGACAGCCTTGTCAGCGTGCCGCTCGGGGCCGAGCCCAAAGTCGCGGTCCTCGCGGCGCACCATCACCTGGCGAGCAAGCGCCGGCTGCGGCTGCGTGACTTGGAAGGCGAGGGCCCATTCGAAGCGGATCGACGTTGCGCAGGCATCGAGGGAACTGTGGAGCTTGCGGCATCCGGCCGAGGCGTGGCGATGCTGCCGCGCAGCGTCGCCACGGTGCACGCGCGCCCGGGTCTCGTCTTGCGCCCGATTGTCGATCGCGCGCCGCTGGGCATTCATCTCGTAAGGATGTCCGGCGCACACGAGAAGGTTCGCGAGCTGTTCGAGGTCGCAGCGGCCGCGCTCGGATCAAAGAGCGAGCCGGCAACGGCGTCTGAGAAGGCGCCCACGTCGACGCCAGCGACAGCGGACGGCCGTGACCGTACACGACAGCTGCTCACAGATCCGGTGCCGCGGGACCCCCGATGAAATGGTCAGACGGCAGGCGTGGTTCTCGCTTTCGCGCGTGAACGTGCCTCGGTGAGCAGGACGATGATGATCAGCACCAGCGTCATCGCTGCCGCCGCATAGATGGCGGGCGCTAGGAGCGCGACCGGGATGACGGCGGCCGGCAGGATGATCGCGGGGGCCGCCCACTGCACGACGTTGCGAGCATCCGTGCCGTACCGCGCCGAGATGATCGCGTTCGCTGTGTAGACGAGCGCCACGCCGGCGCCGAGAGATACGGCCGAGACAGGCGGCAAGGTGAGCACCGGCTCGCGGATCGCGACTGACAGAGCACCGGCGAGCGTCATGATGCCGGCCACGAGGAGGAAGGGCAGAAAGGCGAAGGTCTCGACGATGCCGTGGGAATCCTTGGCAGCCACAAGCTTCTCCAGTCCGGACCGCATCGCGTCGACCCCGTAGATGAAGAGGCTCCACGCCAGTCCTGCCGTGATCACCAGGCCCATTCCCGCAACCACCGCGGGCAGCGGGGAGGGTTCTTTAGACAGCGTGGTCACGATGGAGAGCACGCATTCGCCGAGGGTGATGATGACCAGCGTGCCGAACCGCTCGGCGAGATGGTCGACGTTGACCGTCCGAAACCGCGCGAGCATGCTCGGCGCCGTCACGACGAGCAGCACGATCTCGATCAGGATGGCCGCCGCCCAGAGCACGTAGTCGACGGGGCCTGGCAGGAATGCGGATACCAGCCAGAGGATGGCCGTTCCACCGTTGTACGTGAGCAGCCTGATCCGCGCTCCGAACCCGGTCGCCCAGCTGCGTCTCACCCATAGCGCCAGGAGCACAGCGCGCACCGCGGCGTTGCCGATCGCGAAGAGCCACGCGAGTTCCCCGACGGCCTCGGGCGCGGCCACGGCGAGCACGCCAACGCCCGCCATCGCCGCCAGCACGAAGCCGGCCATCGCCCGCCGGGAGAGGCCGGATTGGATGTTCGAGGTGAACGTCAGGTTCACCCACGTCCACCACACCGAGGCGAACAGCGCCAGGAAGATGCCGAGCTCGGTGAACGTGGCGTGCGTGCGCAATCCGTTTGCGAGTTGCCCGATCAGCGCGACGAACACGAGATCGAAGAACAGCTCCATCCAGTTCGCCTGCGACGCCTCCGGGTCGCGGCCGTGGGCCTTCGGGTTGTGGGTGTCCACAGGGACATCATGCCGGTAGCGGGGCCTCGCCGCGCTGGGGTAAGCACCCTTTTGGTGCAAGGCGAGCACCCCGCCTCGATCGGGGCCGTCGGGGCAGTTACGACAATGCCCTGGCCGAGACCGTCGTCGGACTCTACAAGACCCCGGTGAAGACGATCTCGGCTTGCTCCCGCTTGGTGTGCAGATCCCAGTAGACCGGGGCGATCCGGTCCGCTGGCGCGGACGCGTACCCATCCGGCGCTTCATCGCCGATGAACACGCCGATGGCGACGTGCGCGGCCTGGATGCCGTCCTCGGCGAGTTCGTTGTGCAAGTTGAGCACCCAGTTGCGTAGAGCTGCGTGAGCGGCGTTGACATTTGCCAGCATGGGAACCGGTTCGACCGAACCGGCACCGGTGGTGAACAGCAGCGTGCCCGACCCTCGCTCTCTCATGCGCGGCAGCACCGCCTCGGTCGCAGTCAGTGCGCTGTAGAACTGGAACTCCAGATGCTGCTGTACCGCTGCAGGCGTGGTCTGTGACGGCATCGTCAACCTGGCGTCTTGCAACGAGCTGCTCGGCGAGTGCTCCAGCACGTCGATGCCGCCGAACCGCTCCTCTGCCGCGGCCAGCGCGCCGCGTAACGAGTCGGGGTCGAGCACGTCGGCCGTGAAGCCGGCGGCGGTGATGTCCTCTGCGGCGAGGTTTGCGACGAGCGCATCCAGTTTGGTGCGGTTGCGGGCGATCAGGGCGACGTTGAAGCCCTGGGCGCCAAACGTGCGCGCGATCGCGGCGCCCATTCCGGGGCCGGCGCCAACGATTGCGATGGTCGAGTTCATGATGCTCCGTTGGTTACGATCTGTGTGTAAGCACACGCTACGTAAGTTGCGGAACCTCTACAAAAGGCACTTCCATGTCACCCACGCACAACGGGATCACCGAACTGTCCTCGACCTGCGCAGCCGCACCCGACGGCGGCCGTGCCGTCCGAGAGACGCTCGACCGCATCGGCGACAAATGGTCGCTGCTGGTGATCGGTACTCTCGGACTCTCGGGCCCGCTGCGCTTCACCACCCTCGCCCGACAGATCCCCGGCATCTCCCAGCGGATGCTCACCCTCACCCTGCGCCACCTTGAACGCGACGGGCTACTCACCCGCACCGCGTACGCCGAGATCCCCCCACGCGTCGAGTACGAGCTGACCCCACTCGGCGAGAGCCTGCGCGACATCGCCGTCGAGCTGGCGCAATGGGCCAATGACAACATTGACCGCATCGAGGCCTCACGGCGCGAATTCGACACGCTCTAGGCTTCGTCGGCCTGGACGGACGGGTGCTCCGCAGCGGCAACTTCCGCCGTCGTCAATTCACTGTCGCTGCTGCCGGCTGCCGGCGAACGGGATCCGGAGTGAGTTCTACTGGTGGCTCCGACCGGCATCGATCCGGTGACCTTTCGATTTTCAGTCGAACGCTCTACCAACTGAGCTACAGAGCCGAGGCATCCGGCACAAGGAAGGATGCCCACTGGAAAAGAAGCCCTCCATAAAGAAGGGCTTCTCCAGCGCGACCCTGACGGGACTTGAACCCGCGACCTCCGCCGTGACAGGGCGGCACGCTAACCAACTGCGCTACAGGGCCTTGTGTGTTTTCAGTTATTCAGTGTAGTCGTGACCCCAACGGGATTCGAACCCGTGCTACCGCCGTGAAAGGGCGGCGTCCTAGGCCGCTAAACGATGGGGCCGTCTGCGCTCACGGCGTATGACTACCGAGGGTCAAGCATAAGGGAGGGCTGGCCGATCGCCAAACCGGTGGGGATGCGGATCGCTGGATGTCGATCACAGCCCGCTCGGGGCGGATAAGACCTGTAAAGGCTGGGGCGAGCAGATCGTCTGCTGTCCGGCGCCGTGCGACTTCAGCACCTGCTGCTCAGCCCGAGCGCCGTGCCGGTAGGCGCTCGGGGAAACGTTGCAGGAACGGGTGAAGTGAGCGTAGAAGCTGCTCTGCGAACCGAAGCCGGCCGCGTGCGCGATCTCGCTCGTCGTCATCGTCGTGGTGAGCAGCAGCCGCTGCGCTTCGGCCATCCGGCACCGCGTCAGGTAGGCACCCAGCGTGGTTCCGACGGTTTCACGGAAGAGCGTCATCGCGTAGTTCGGGTTCAGGTGCGTCGCCCTGGCGATGTCGGCCGGAGTGATGTCGGAGCGGAAGTTCGCGACGGTGAACTGAGCCATCTCGACGATGTGCTGCATGCCGTCGTTGTGCAGATGAGTGGCGCCGGATGCCTGTGTCGCCTCCGCGCCGTGCTCGAGGAAGTGGAAGAGCAGCCTCTGCACCAGGGCCTGGATCTCCAGAAGAGCGCATTGCTCGGTCGGGCCGCCGGTGAGGTCGCTGACCCACGACGAGAACATCGGCTCGACGGCGCGGCCCGCCGCTTCCATCGGAAGAACGATCGGTCGGCTGGTCAGTAGTTCGCGAAGGTGCTCGCTGGGGAGCCCCCAGCTGAAGACCGTCGACAACGGAATGTGCACCCAGTAGTTCTTGCCCTTGAGCGTGGTCTCGTCGTCGATGAGGCGATGGGGAGTGGATGCCCAGAACATGGCGATCTGTCCGGCTTCGACGAGCAGGCGGTCGCCTCCGAACAGGTACTTGAGATGACCGTCGACGACGTAGTTGAGCTCCAGGTCGTCGTGGCGGTGCGACTTCTCCATCTGCGGCGCCGTTCCGAGGCGCGCCCAGATCGCAGGGTCTTCCACCACAACCTGCGATTCGGGGGTGATCGTCGAGGGCCGGTGCTGGCGCATCCCATCACGATAAGCGCACCTGAGGATTCTGGAAAGACAGCCTTATGAACGAGAAGCCTGCCGACCCAGTTGGTTCGTACCGTACCGGTATGCCTGACATCGCAGCCAAGCCCAAGATCACCATCATCGGAGCCGGTGGCTTCGTGTTCCCGTTCCGTCTCATCGGCGACCTGATGAGCTTTCCCGCTCTGCGCAGCGGTCGTCTCTGCCTGATGGACATCAACGCGGATCGTGTGGCGCGCGTGGCGGATGCAGCACGCGAGCTCGCGGCTCACTACGACTTCGACATCCAGGTCGACGAGACCACGGACCGCCGCGAGGCGCTCCGCGATGCCGATGTCGTGATCATCACCTTCCAGGTGGGAGGCATCGAGTCGTACCGGCATGACGTCGAGATCCCGCGCCGCTACGGCGTCGACCAGACCGTCGGTGACACCGTCGGACCAGGCGGTGTGTTCCGTTTCCTGCGGTCGGTCGGCGCCTACGAGGCGATCGCCGCGGATGCCCTCGAGCTGTGCCCGAACGCCCAGTTCATCAACTACGCGAACCCGATGGCGATGGCGACGGCGTTCCTCAACGCGAAGGGCCTGAAGACGGTTGGGCTCTGCCACAGCGTTCAGGGGACGACACGGATGCTCGCACGCACCCTCGGCGTGCCCTACGAGGACGTGAACTACGTCTCCGCCGGCATCAACCACCAGGCATGGATCCTCAGGTTCGAACGCGACGGCGAGGATCTCTACCCGCGGCTGCACGAGACCATGCGTGCCCGTCATCTGCGCGGGCGTGGCGCCGAAGGGTTGCTCTCCGACGACGGAGACCACAGCGAGGCCGCGGCCGAATCCAGCAACTACGAGGGCGGGAACGAGCAGGTCCGCACCTCGATCATGGAGACGTTCGGCTACTTCCAAACGGAATCGAGCCACCACGCATCCGAGTACCTGCCCTACTTCCGCAAGAATCCCGACCTCGTCTCCGAGTTCATCCCCGAACGATGGGACTACTTCGAGATCTGCTCGGCGCACGATGAGCAGGGCGACATCGACGAGCAGCTCGAGAAGCTGAAGGAGAACCTCGCGCCCTCGGTCGAATACGGCGCATCCATCGTGAACTCCCTCGTCACCGGAGTGCCGAGCGTGATCTACGGCAACGTGCCGAACTCGTCGCTGATCACGAACCTGCCCGCGGATGCCTGTGTCGAGGTTCCCTGCCTCGTCGATAAGAACGGGGTTCAGCCGACGTCGATCGGGGAGCTCCCGTCGCAACTGGCGGCGCTCAACCGCACGAACATCGGCGTGCAGACGCTCGCCGTGCGCGCGGCGCTGACCGGCGACATCCAGAACGTGTACCACGCCGTCGCCCTCGACCCGCTGACGGCTGCCCTGCTGACGCTCGACGAGATCCACGCCATGACCGACGAACTGCTCGAGGCGCACTCCCGGCTGCTGCCGGACGCACTGAGGCTCACGACGAATCCGGCAACCCTCGCCGAATGACCCGGGGCACGCGCCCCACCCGGGTTACAGTCGCTCGAGTACCCCGCCGGCGCACCCCCGCGACCGCACACGAGGAAGAGCCATGACGCGAGACGACCGTACGCGACGACGCGTGCGCTTCAGGCGAGCGTTCCGGCGACCGGATGCCCGCCTCGCAACCCGCGCGCTGATCGCGATCGCGGGCCTCGTGCTCGTCGGAGGCGTCGCGGCTCCCGCGCACGCCGACGACTATCCGAGCTGGCAGGACGTGCAGAACGCGAAGTCCAATCAGGCTGCCGCTCAGGCCGAGGTGACCAAGATCCAGGGACTCATCGCCAACCTCGAGACGCAGGTCTCGCAGACCCAGGCGGAGTCGGTCAAAGCCGGCAACGAGTTCGCGGAGGCGCAACAGAAGTTCGACGTCTCCGACCAGCGGGCGCAGACGTTGCAGTCGCAGGCATCCGGACTACAGAAGAAGGCGGATGACGCCACCACCCAGGCAGGACGCCTCGCGGCCGAGCTCTACCGCTCCGGCGGCGGTAACCTCACGGCCAACCTCTTTCTCAGCGGATCGAAGAGCGCGAAGGATGCTGACAAGCTGCTCGACCACCTCGGATCCGCCTCAAAGCTCGTGGAGAACACGAGCGGCATCTATCAGCAGGCCGAGCAGGCGCGCAACACGGCGAAGTCGATGAGCGACCAGGCCAATGCGGCGCGCACGGAGCGCGAGCAGCTGCGCACGGAGGCGGATGCCGCCTACAAGAAGGCGGTCGCCGCAGCCCAGGCTGCGCAGCAAGCCCTCGCCACGCAGCAGGCGCAATCCGTGGTGCTGCAGGCTCAGCTGGCGGCGCTGCAGGACACGACGGCAAAGACCGTGGCCGGTTACGAGGCAGGCGTCGAGGCGCGCCGCAAGGCTGCGGAGGCGGCGGCAGCGGCGGCGCTAGCCGGCGGGAACGTCGGCCCCCAGGGCTGGGCGGTGCCCGTCGGAGGACCGATCACCGACTACTTCGGATGGCGAGTCTCGCCCTGTTCCGGCTGCACGAGCTTCCACGAAGGAGTGGACATCGGCAGCGGATGCGGCGCCACGATACACGCCGCTCACGACGGCGTCGTCACCTACGCCGGGTGGAACGGCGGCTACGGCAACTTCGTGCTCCTCGATAACGGGGGTGGCATTTCAACAGGGTATGGACATATCGTGAGCGGAGGCATTCTCGTCAGCTATGGCGAGAGGGTCGGCGCCGGTGAACCGATCGCCCGGGTCGGCTCGACCGGACATTCGACCGGCTGCCACTTGCACTTCGAGGTGCGGCAAGGCGGAAGCGCGATCAACCCGATCCCGTTCATGGCAAGCCACGGCGCACCCCTCACCTGAGTATCGCGGGGGGCGATATGGCAACCGAATCGCCGAACGAGACCGCGCGCGCCGAGCGGCTGCGACGCGAGAACGACATCCTGCAGGCCGAGCGGCGCCAGCGGGAGCGGGCGTCGGTGTGGGGTCCCGCAGGGCATCCGGTCACGGATGTCGACGACGGCGCCAAGCGCAAGCGCGCCACGAACCGTACGTCATCGCTGGTACCGCTCTCGATGAGTGCGGCGGTAGTCGGCGTCATGACCGGGGCCATCGGCATCGCGGTACCGCCAGCGCACGCGGACGACTACCCCAGCTGGAACGACGTTCAGCAGGCCAAGCAGAACGTGGCCGACCAGCAGTCGCTCGTCGACAAGATCACCGGCCTCATCGGCGACCTGCAGAAGCAGGCGGATGCCGCGAGCGTCGCCGCGGACAAGGCCGCAGAGGCCTACCTCCTCACGAAGGCCAAGCTCGACGACGCGACGTCGAAGGCATCCGATCTGCAGAACAAGGCGAAGGCCGCGGCCAAGACGGCCAAGACCTCGGCAATGCGGGCGGGGCTGCTGGCATCCCATCTGGCCAAGACCGGCGGCGACTCCTCTGTGAACCTGCTGCTCTCGGGCGGCGACACGGATGCCTCCGACAAACTGCTCTACCAGCTCGGCACCATGAGCCAGCTCACCGAGCAGTCCAGCGCGATCTACAAGCAAGCGGTCACCGACAAGAACACGGCGGCGTCGCTGTCGGACCAAGCCGCGGCCGCGGAGAAGACGCGGAAGGTCCTGGCGGATGCCGCGGCATCCGATCTGCAGAAGGCGAAGGATGCCGCGTCGGCAGCGCAGGCGGCGCTCGCGGACCAGCAGACGAAGCAGACGGAGCTGGTGTCGCAGCTCGCGACGCTGCAGAACACGTCGGTCGAGGTAGCGCAGCAGTACGCGCAGGGCGTGGTTATCAAACAGCAGAAGGCTGCACAGGCCGCACAGGCTGCACAGCAATCAGCTGCACCTCAGGTTGGTCAGGCCGCCGGCTCGGGCGGGTCGTCGTCGGGCGGCGCGTCGGCGGGCGGTACCTCCTCTGGTGGTTCGTCCTCGGTTGGTTCGTCTTCGGGCGGTTCCTCCTCAGGCGGATCATCGGCGCCTTCGGGCGGTGGCGGGGGAGTCGGCTCGCCGAACACCAGCGCGGTCGAGACCGCCATCGGCTATGCGTACGCGCATCAGGGTGCGCCGTACGATCTCGGCGGGGCAGGACCCGTGTACTACGACTGCTCCGGCCTGACGATGATGGCGTACAGCGCCGCCGGCATCTACATCGGCGGGCACAGCGTCGGCCTGCAGTATGACTATGCCGCCAGCCATGGTCA
The DNA here is from genome assembly GCF_054780115.1 of Humibacter ginsengiterrae. Classification (NCBI taxonomy): domain Bacteria; kingdom Bacillati; phylum Actinomycetota; class Actinomycetes; order Micrococcales; family Microbacteriaceae; genus Humibacter; species Humibacter ginsengiterrae. The sequence continues at coordinate 251,185 of NZ_BAAGWY010000004.1, read as the reverse complement.
ACTAGTGCCGTTCAGCCAGCGCCAGCGTGGTGATCTCATCTTCTGGGCCGACGGCGGCGATCTCTACCACGTCGCGATCTATCTGGGGAACAACCAGATCATCGCCGCGCGCGACTACGGTGAACCGCTCGCCGTCGAGGGGCTCTGGGGCTCGCCGGTCGGTTACGTCGCTCGCCCATCGGCGTAGGCGCCTGCAGCGCAGTCATCCTCGGCACAGTCATCCCAGGTTCAGAGCGGCGACGACGTCCTTCGTGGCTGTCGCGATGAGGTCGTCGTTCGAGGTGGCATCCGCGGTGCTGCGCGTGGTGTAAACGGCGAGCACGATCGGCTCGCCCTGCGGCGGATAGAGCACGGCGATGTCGTTGCGCGACCCGTAACCACCGTTGCCGGTCTTGTCGGCGACGCGCCACGACACCGGGACGCCGGCACGGATGTACGTGCCGCCCGTCGTGTTGCCCAGCATCGTCTGTACCAAGAAATCGCGACGCTTCGCCGGCAGCGTGCTTCCGAGCAGGATGCTCTTCAGGTCGGTCGCGACCTGCTCGGGCGTCGAGGTGTCCCGCGGATCGCCCGGCACCGCCGAGTTGAGATCGGGCTCCGTGCGGTCGAGGTTCGTCACGGCGTCACCCCACGAGCGAACGCGCTCCTGCGCGGATGCCGGCCCGCCCAGCTGCTCGTACAGCAGGTTCGCGGCGGTGTTGTCGCTGTACTGCAGCGCGGCAGCGATCACATCCGAGAGCGGCATGCCGTCATCCACGTGCTGCGACGTGATGGGCGAATACGACTGCAGGTCGGAGGCGTCATAGTGGATGATCGCGGCGAGCTGGGCGTCCGTCGCGTGCTGCAGCACCGCGGCCGACGTGAACAGCTTGCTCGTCGAGTCGAGCGCGAAGCGCTCGGAGTCTCGGTAGCCGTACGTCTGGCCGGTGCCCGTGTCGAGCATCCGGATGCCGACTCGTGCGCCGTACTGCTGCTCGAGCGCCGCGAGTTCGCCGTTCAGTGCCCCCGTGTCGAGCGCGGACCGCGACGGCGATGGCGTCGAGGTCGCTCTCGGCGTAGGTGGTGCGGCGCCGTGCTCCGCGGCGCATCCACTCAGCAGGAGCGCGACGGCTACCGCTGCCACAATCCCGGCCGGTCGACGTGGAGAAGCGCGGCGATCCGTTCGAGGCGGATCGGCCGCCCCTGCAGCGCGACCCGGGATCAGTGCCCCTGCTCGGCGAGCCGCGCGATGGCCTCCTGCACGAGCTTGTCGGCATCGGCGGCGGAGCCCCAGGCATCCACCTTGACCCACTTGCCCGGCTCGAGGTCCTTGTAGTGCTCGAAGAAGTGCTGGATCTCCTTCTTCGTGTACTCGGGGATGTCGTCGACGTCCTGGATGTGCGTCCACCGCGGATCCTTGTACTGCACGGCGATGATCTTGTCGTCGCCGCCTGCCTCGTCGCTCATGTGCAGAACCCCGACCGGTCGCACCTTGACTCCGACACCCGGGAACAGCGGGTAGTCCAGCAGCACGAGCACATCGAGCGGGTCGCCGTCTTCGCCGAGCGTGTTCTCGAAGAACCCGTAGTCGGTCGGGTAGCTGAAGTTCGTGAAGAGAACGCGGTCCAGGTACACGCGACCGGTCTCGTGGTCGACCTCGTACTTGTTGCGGCTGCCGCGCGGAATCTCGATGACGGCGTCGTAGTCGGCCATGGTGCTCCATTCGTGGGATGCCGGTGGGATGCCCGCGCCCGGCGATCACGCCAGCGGACACGCGCGTACCAATCTAGCGGGCTAGTGCGAGCCGTCCCGATTCCCCCCGGTTCATAACTCCTGCAGGAAGGGACCCGTCGCTGCCCAACGCTTCGAGGAGTCGCGGGCCGGGAGGGCGGTCGCGTGCGGCGAGCAGGAGTTACGGACGGCGGGCATGCCGCATAGCGTGGAGGCGTGACCGAGACCCGCCGCCCGCGCCTCACCCCGCCCATCGCCGACGTGCGCCGCGCGGTGCGGGAGGTCCTGGCATCCACGGTGCAGCCCGGCGGGCTCGTGCTCGTAGGTCTTTCCGGCGGCGCCGACTCGCTCGCGCTGGCGGCGGGAGCGGCGTTCGAGGGGCCGCGTGCGGGCATCCGGGTGGGCGCCGTCGTCGTGGATCACGGGCTGCAGGATGCCTCGACCGAGACCGCCGACCGCGCACGCGAGCAGGCGCTGGCCCTCGGGCTCGACCCTGTGCTCGTGAAGCGCGTGGAGGTGGGAACGACGGGCGGACCGGAAGCCGCAGCACGCGAGGCGCGACACGAGGCGTTCGCCGAGGCGCTGGGGGAGACGGATGCCTCGCACGTGCTGCTCGCGCACACGCTCGACGATCAGGCGGAGACCGTGCTGCTCGGGCTGGCACGAGGTTCTGGGGCGGCGAGCCTGCAAGGGATGGCGCCGGCATCCGGAACCGTGCTTCGCCCGTTGCTCGGGATCCGCCGTGAGACGACACGGCAGGCGTGCCTTGATGCGGGGCTCACGCCGTGGGACGACCCGCACAACCTCGACCCCTCTTATACGCGCGTGCGCGTGAGGCGCGACGTGCTGCCGGTGCTCGAACGCGAACTGGGTCCCGGTGTCGCGGAGGCGCTCGCACGCACGGCCGAGCAGCTGCGGGAAGACGCCGAAGCGTTCGACGAGATGATCGAGGAGGTCATCGAAGACATCTGCGAGCCGGCCGAAGCCGGCATCGCGGTGTCGGTGCGGGCACTCGAGGCGAACCCGACGGCTCTGCGCAACCGCATCATCCGCTTCGTCGTGCACAGCGAGTTCGGCGTCGCGCTGGAGCGTGTGCACGTTCTCGCCGTCGCACGACTGGTGACCGACTGGCACGGTCAGAAGCCCCTGGACCTTCCGGGGGGCATCCGTGCCGCTCGCTCCGGCGGCCACCTCGTGTTCTCCACGACGGGGTCGACGGAGGTGCTGCCGCACGACCACTGACCCTCCGCCATGATGCGAGGATGGTCTGCATGCTGCCAGAAGACATCGAGGGCGACCTCACGACCGTGCTCGTGACCGAGGAGCAGATCCACGAGCGCCTGAACGAGCTGGCGGCGCAGATCGACACGGACTACGCGGGCAAAGATGTGCTCCTGGTCGGCGTGCTGAAGGGCGCCGTGATGGTGATGGCGGACCTGGCGCGGGCGCTCAGCATCCCGATCAACATGGACTGGATGGCCGTGAGCTCGTACGGCGCCAGCACGAAGTCGAGCGGTGTCGTGCGCATCCTGAAAGACCTCGACTCCGAGCTCGCCGATCGGCACGTGCTCATCGTCGAGGACATCATCGACTCCGGCGTCACCCTTTCCTGGCTGCGCGAGAATCTCGTTTCGCGCGGGCCGGCATCCGTCGAGATCTGCGCACTGTTGCGCAAGCCGGATGCCGCCAAGGTCACGGTAGACGTCAAGTACGTGGGATTCGACATCCCGAACGACTTCGTGGTGGGGTACGGGCTCGACTTCGCGGAGCGCTACCGCAACCTGCGCTCGGTCGGCATCCTAGCCCCGCACGTCTACGAGTAAGGCGGATTCGGTCGGCCGCAACGCAAGACGCTCCACGTTTCGGCGGCTTCGCCGGCGAAACAAACGCAACCATGCGAAAGGCCAACTGCGGTGCGCCGGGCGGGGACCGGCGCACAAATGAAACACTGCGAACGCCGTCGGCGAACACGCAGACGGCCCTCAGCGCGGTGGCGGTACCCTGACAGCACCATGAACCTCAAGAAGATCTTCCGTGGCCCCATTCTGTGGATCGTGCTCGCGGTCATCATCGTGTGGATCGGCTCGAGCCTGATCACGATGAACGGTTACAAGTCCGTCAGCACCGAGCACGGCCTCGAGTTGCTCAAGGACGGCAAGGTCAGCGAGGCGACGATCGTGGACACCGATCAGCGCGTGGACATGACGTTGAAGAAGGCGGACGGCAACAACGGCACCGCCGTGCAGTTCTACTACGTGGCTCCGCGTGGTGCAGCGGTGGTGAACGCGGTGGACAACGCCGATCTGCCGAAGGGCTACAACGACCAGGTCCCGCAGCCCAGCTGGTGGCTGTCGGCACTGAGCATCCTGCTGCCGGTCGTGCTCATCGGAGCGTTCTTCTGGCTCATGCTCTCCGGCATGCAAGGCGGCGGCAACAAGGTCATGCAGTTCGGCAAGTCGCGCGCGAAACTAGTCTCGAAGGAGAGCCCGAAGGTCACGTTCGACGACGTCGCCGGCAGCGACGAGGCGATCGAAGAGCTGCAGGAGATCAAGGACTTCCTCAAGGAGCCGGCCAAGTTCCAGGCGGTCGGCGCACGCATCCCCAAGGGCGTGCTGCTGTACGGCCCTCCCGGAACAGGCAAGACGCTGCTCGCACGCGCCGTCGCCGGCGAGGCGGGCGTGCCGTTCTACTCCATCTCGGGTTCCGACTTCGTCGAGATGTTCGTCGGCGTCGGCGCAAGCCGTGTGCGCGACCTGTTCGACCAGGCCAAGCAGAACGCGCCGGCCATCATCTTCGTCGATGAGATCGACGCAGTCGGCCGCCACCGTGGTGCCGGTCTCGGCGGCGGGCACGACGAGCGCGAGCAGACGCTGAACCAGCTGCTTGTGGAGATGGACGGCTTCGACGTCAAGACCAACGTCATCCTGATCGCGGCGACGAACCGGCCAGACATCCTCGACCCGGCGCTGCTGCGTCCCGGCCGCTTCGACCGTCAGATCGGCGTGGATGCGCCCGACCTGCTTGGCCGCAAGAAGATCCTCGAGGTGCACGGACGAGGCAAGCCGCTGGCATCCGGAGTCGACCTCGAGGTCGTCGCCCGCAAGACGCCGGGCTTCACCGGCGCCGACCTGGCCAACGTGCTCAACGAGGCTGCACTGCTCACCGCGCGGTCGAACGCGCAGTTGATCGACAACCGCGCGCTTGATGAGGCCATCGATCGCGTGATCGCCGGTCCGCAGCGCCGCACCCGGATCATGAAGGACCAGGAGAAGCTGATCACCGCGTACCACGAGGGCGGCCACGCGCTCGCGGCGGCCGCGATGCGGCACACCGACCCGGTGACGAAGATCACGATCCTGCCGCGCGGTCGCGCCCTCGGCTACACGATGGTTCTCCCGCTCGAAGACAAGTATTCGGTGACCCGCAACGAGCTGCTCGACCAGCTCGCGTACGCCATGGGCGGCCGTGTCGCTGAGGAGACGGTGTTCAAGGACCCGACCACGGGTGCGTCCAACGACATCGAGAAGGCGACCGGGATCGCCCGAAAGATGGTCACCGAGTACGGCATGAGTGCCGACATCGGTTCCGTGAAGCTGGGCCAGTCGTCGGGTGAGATGTTCCTCGGTCGCGACATGGGCCACCAGCGCGACTACTCGGAGCGCATCGCCGAGCGGGTGGATGCCGAGGTGCGCGCGCTGATCGAGAAGGCGCACGACGAGGCGTGGCAGGTCATCAACGACAACCGGGACATCCTCGACCACCTGGCGCGCGAGCTGCTCGAGAAGGAGACGCTCGACCACCACCAGATCGCCGAGATCTTCAAGAACGTGAAGAAGCTGCCGGAGCGTCCGGAGTGGGTGTCGGCCGACAACCGCGTCTCCCCGAACATCCCGCCGATCGCGTTCCCCGAGCCCGAGACCGCTCCGATCGACCCGGGCGTCGTGGACGGCGACGTCGACTCGACCCCGGGCAAGCCGAAGCGTTCGCGTCAGATCAAGCCGCGCCCGGCGACGGCGTAGCGTGCAGGGCCCTCACGTCAGTGGGGGCCTGCGCCCGCTCGCCCACGACACGTTCTTCCACCACGACCCGTTCCGAGAGAGGCGCGATGGGCATCGACCGTGAACGGATCGAAGCGGCCGTGGTCGAACTACTCGCCGCCATCGGTGAGGATGTCACCCGCCCGGGTCTGAAGCAGACGCCGTCACGGGTCGCGGACTCCTACCAGGAGTACTTCGGCGGTCTTGCGCTCGACCCGATCGAGCCTCTCCGCGAGACGGTACCGCTCGGGGACAGCGACGCGGAGACCGTGCTGCTGCGGGACATCCGCTTCCGTTCGATGTGCGAGCACCATCTGCTGCCGTTCATGGGTGTCGCCCACCTCGCCTACCTGCCGAGGGATCGCGTTGTCGGCCTCGGACGGCTGCCGAAGGTGGTCGAGATTCTCGCCGCACGCCCTCAACTGCAGGAGCGACTGACCGAGGAGATCGCCGACACGTTCGTGGAGGGCCTCGACCCGCGCGGCGTGCTCGTCGTGCTGGATGCGACGCACGCCTGCGTCACGACGCGGGGCGCCAGGCAGGTGAACGCCTCCACCGTGACCATCGCGAGCCGTGGCGAGCTGAGCGATCCCGTCGTGCGTGCCGAACTCATCGCGTTGATCGGCCGGGGAGTCGCGTGACGCGCATCATGGGCGTGCTCAATGTCACGCCGGATTCCTTCAGCGATGGCGGCCGCTGGGCGTCGACGGATGCCGCCATCGCGCATGGCGTGGAGCTCGCCGAGCAGGGCGCCGACATCGTCGACGTTGGCGGGGAGTCCACGCGTCCCGGCGCCGAACGGGTGCCCGTTCCGGCCGAGCTGGGGCGGGTGCTGCCTGTGGTGCGCGAGCTGGCCGGGCGGGGCATCCGCGTCAGCATCGACACCATGAACAGCGAGACGGCCACGGCGGCGGTGGACGCCGGAGCGCAGATCGTGAACGACGTCTCCGGCGGCCTGGCCGACCCGGCGATGGGCCCGTTCGTGGCCGAACGCGGAGTCGACTATGTGGTGATGCACTGGCGCGGTCACAGCCGCAGCATGAACGACCTCGCCACCTACACGGATGCCGCGCGCGAGATCCGCGAGGAGCTGTTCCGTCGCGTGGACGCTCTGGAGGCACAGGGCGTTGCGGCACAGCGCATCATCGTCGATCCGGGCCTGGGATTTGCCAAGAACTCGGAGCACAACTGGGATGTGCTGCGTCACCTTCGGGAGTTCGAGTCCGCCGGCCTGCCCGTGCTGCTCGGGGCATCCCGCAAGCGCTTCCTGGCCGACCTGATGTGGGAGGGCGCGACTCCACAGGACCGCGACCTGCCCAGCGCCGTCATCGCCGCACTGGCCGCGCGCGACGGCGTGTGGGGCGTGCGGGTGCACGACGTGGTCTCCACCCGCATCGCGCTTGATGTGGTGCGCTCCTGGGCGGGTGACGAGCCCGGCGACGAGGCCGCACTGTCTTCGGATGGCGAGAGGATGGGGTCATGAGCGACCGCATCACGCTGACCGGCATCCGGGTGCGCGCCCATCACGGCGTCTTCGACTTCGAGCGCGCCGAGGGCCAGGAGTTCGTGATCGACGTGATCGCCTGGCTCGATCTCGGACCTGCTGCGCGCGGCGATGAACTCGCCGCCACCGTGCACTACGGCGAGCTGGCGGAGGCAGTGGCAGCGTCGGTGGCATCGGATCCGGTGGACCTCATCGAGACCGTCGCGGAGCGCGTCGCACGGGTCGTGCTGTCGTTCCCGGTGCAGCGCACCGAGGTCACCGTGCACAAGCCGAACGCGCCGATCGCGGTGCCGTTCGCAGATGTCGCCGTCACGGTGGTGCGCGACCGCGCATGGGCGGATGCTGCTGGACCGGCGGATGCGGTCCGTTCGGCCGGCTCTGCCGGCACGGCAGAGGGAGCGTTGTCGTGATCGCGAAGCCGCAGCGGATGCGCCCGCTGGAGCCCGCGGTGATCGCATTCGGAAGCAACCTGGGCGACCGGGAGGCGACCATCAGGGCCGCGCTCGATGACCTCGCACAGTCGCCGGGCGTGCGACTGGATGCCGTCTCTCCCTTCCTCGAGACCGCCGCGGTTCGCCTGGACGGCGTCGATGCGCACGCGCCGCGCTACCTCAACGGTGTGGCGCTCGTCTCGACGGCGCTCGACCCGCACGCGCTGCTCGACGAACTGCACCGCGTCGAGGATGCCCACGGCCGCGTACGTGTGGAGCGCTGGGGCGACCGCACGCTCGACCTCGACCTCATCGCGATGGGCGGAAGACAGGTGAACGACGAGCGGCTCACGCTGCCGCACCCGCGGGCATCCGAGCGGGAGTTCGTGCTCGCGCCCTGGCTCGACGTCGACCCCGATGCCGAGCTGCCTGGACTGGGACGGGTGGATGTTTTGCTCGCCGAGCTGAGGGCAGCCGCAGGTGGCGCCGCGGACGGAGGCGCATCGTGAGGCGCACCGGACCAGCCGCGCTGATCGCGCTCGGCCTGATCGGCGTCGGCATCGGCTACCTTCTCGAGATCGCGCTCGTCGCGGCGGGAGCGGCCATGCTCATTCCGCCGATCTCGTTGTCGATCACGCTCGTCGCGATCGGCGTGATCGTGGTGCTGCTGGCTATCCCGATCCGCAGGGCGGTGCGCAGCAAGGTGAAGGTGCACGTCGACCCGTTCCGGGCGATGCGCATCGCCGTGCTCGCCAAGGCGTGCAGCCTCGTCGGCGGCCTGCTCACCGGCACCGGGATCGGCGTCGTCGTCTACGTGCTGACGCGGCCGGTGCCGCCCACGTCGGACTCCGTCTGGCTCAGCGTCGTGGCCGCGGTGAGCGCGATCATCCTGCTGGTCGGCGGACTCATCGCCGAGTACTTCTGCACGCTGCCGCCGCCCAAGGACGAGAAGGCGGAGCACGCGGAGCACGCCCCCGTTTAGAGGCGCGGTCTACTGCGGCACACTGGAGTCGTGGGAATCGACCTGGACGAGCTGCGGCGGCTGCGCAAGGCGCGCGACCGCATGGACCGCGAATTCGCGCAGCCGCTCGACGTGCCGGCACTCGCGGCGACGGCCCTCATGTCGCCCGCGCACTTCAGCCGGCGGTTCCGCGACGAGTACTCCGAGACGCCGTACTCCTACCTCATGACGCGTCGCATCGAGCGTGCGAAGGCACTGCTGCGTCGCGGCGATCTCAGCGTGACGGATGTCTGCTTCGCTGTCGGATGTACGAGCCTCGGCTCCTTCTCGTCGCGCTTCACCGAGCTGGTCGGGGAGACGCCGTCCGCGTACCGCGCACGCAGCCACGAGGAGCTGGACGCGTTCGCCTCGTGCCAGACCATGGTGCTGACCAGGCCGCGGCGGGCCGACGGACGCGCGCACCTCGAGGAGAGCAGTTTCGGAGAAGCCTCGGTGCAGGCATCCGCCTAGCGTTGAGGTCATGACAGTAGCCATCAGCGGCGTGCACGTGCTGGTCGATGACCCGCAGGCAGCCCTTCCCTTCTACCGTGACACTCTCGGAATGACCGTCAAGAACACCGTCGAGAACGGCGGGTTCACGTGGATCACCCTCACCACTGCGAGCCAGCCGGAGATCGAGATCGTGCTCGAACAGCCGCACGCCGGCCGTTCGCAAGAGAACGGCGACGCGGTGGCCGCCCTTCTCGCCAAGGGCGAACTGCAGATGCTGCAGCTGCGCACCGATGATCTTGCAGCCACCTTCGACAAGCTCGCCGGAGCGCCCGGCGTAGAGGTGCTGCAGGAGCCGACCGACCAGTTCTGGGGCGTTCGGGATGCCGCGGTGCGCGACCCCAGCGGCAACATGATCCGCATCGCGCAGGCCTGAGCGCAGCGCCCTCCGCCGGAGTACGCGCCACACAAATCGGCATCCGCTACACCCATCAACCTTCCCGCTACACGAATCGGCATCCGCCACACGAATTTGCTGTGGCGGATGCCGATAGGTGTAGCGCGACCGGCCTCCGGTGAGCGCCCGGCGCTCAGCCGCGGGTGCGGCGGTCGATGCGGCGCACCAGCATCCACGCGAACGGCAGCAGCGCCGCGGCGATCGCCCACTTGACGATGCCGCCCACGATGAACGGTGTGAACCCGGCGGCCATGACCGCGGCGAAGCTGTGCGGGAGTCCGAGGTTCGCGAGCACCACCGCGAGGTAGGGCAGGCCGAACAGGAACGGCACGAGGCTCGCAGCGAAGAAGCCGGCGGCGGCGAGCACCGGACGACGATCCCAGGCGCGTTCGGACAGCCATCCGATCAGCGCGGCAGCGGGGATGAACCCGATGATGAAGCCGAAACTCGGCAGCAGTACCGATGCCGGCCCGCCCGCGAAGTCGGCGAAGATCGGCAGGCCCGCCATGCCCAGCAGCATGTAGAGGCCGAGGGATGCAGCACCCCGCCACGCGCCCAGGCTCGCGCCCACCAGCAGAACGGCCAGGGTCTGACCCGTGACCGGGACGGGCCACAGTGGCACGGAGATCTGCGCCGAGATCGCCACGATCGCGGTGCCGGCGACGATCAGGAGTGCGTTCGCGACGGCGCCGCGTGGCACCACACGATCGGCGAGCGTGGGGACGAGGCGTGGGGCCGAGGTTGCTGAGGACACGTGGGTCTCCTTGCATCGAACGAGGGGTTGCTCCCCGCGAAGGCGGGGAGTGCTTCCCGCTGAGGATCAGGGGGAACGCTCCCCACCCTAAGCGGGCAGTTGCCGTCGGACGAGCCGAGGGTTTGAACATCCGTTCCGGGCATTCTTTGGGCAATGTTGACAAGAGACTGCTGGCGCCCCCGCGAAGGCGTGTGGTCGTTAGCATGGACTGCACGATCGCCGACGGCGATCGGAGCCGCGTGGGGTCGACAACCCGACCGCCGGAACGAGGAGCCACTGTGTCGCAACGACTGGACGCCGCTGCGCTCGACAAGGCGCAGTGGCGGCGGGTCTCGCCGAAGTACGTCGTGGTCGTGATCGTCGGGTCGCTGATCGGCGGAATCGTCGCGGCGGCCATCGCGGTATTCGCCTGGCTCGTGCTGCACTGGTGGTGGGCGTGGATCGCGTTGGTGATCATCGCCGTCATCACCATCGTGCAGCTCATCATCGCGCCTCGCCGGGCGCGTGCGATCGGCTACTTCCTGCGCGACGACGACCTGCTGATCAGGCGCGGCATCATGTTCCAGCGGTTCGTCGCGGTGCCGTACGGACGCATGCAGCTGCTCGACATCGAGCGCGGCCCGATCGGTCGGATGCTCGGGCTCGCCGAACTCCGGTTCGTGACGGCTGCGGCATCCAGCCGGGTGTCGATCCCAGGCCTGGTCGACTCGGATGCCGCCTGGCTGCGCGACCGGCTCGTCGAGCTCGCCGAGTCGCGCAGGTCCGGTCTGTGACTCGCACCGTGAGCCAGGCGTACACCGAGGCGACGGGTCTCGCCGACGGCGAGTGGCATCGAATGCACAAGGCGACGCCGCTGCTGCGCGGCGGGATCGCCATCGTCTTCGTCGCAGGCATCATCATCGCCAACCTGCGCGAGCGCATCATCAACCTCTTCCTCGGAACACCGGACTACCCCTCCGGAGACCCGATCGACGCGATCGTTCGGCACAACTTCGTGTGGCCCGCGATCGGCATCGCGGTCGTGGTCATCGCCGCGTGCGTCGGCGTCTTCGCTCTGTCGTGGCGGGTGCAGACCTTCCGCGTGACGCACCAGGCGGTGGAGCTGCGCAGCGGCATCCTTCGCAGGCAGGAGCGCAAGGCGCGGCTCGACCGCATCCAGGGCATCAACGTGCAGCGTCCGGTGTTCGCCCGCATCTTCGGTGCTGCGAAGCTCGAGATCGTCGTCGCGGGCCATGACGCGAACCTGTATCTGAGCTACCTGCCGTCGAAGGTGACCGAGACGCTACGGCGCGAGATCCTGCGGCTCGCGTCGGGAGTGCGGGCATCCGATCAAGCGGAAGTCGGGCAAGCCGCCGTGCCGGGCGGGGCGCCCGCCCAGCGGCAGTCGTCGACGCTGGGCATCCTTTCGGACCGGGTCGACGAATTCGTCTCGCCCGCCGACCTCGACCCGGATGCCGCGCCACCGGCATCCATCGTGCGAATGCACCCGGGCAGGCTCGCCGGTTCGCTGCTGCTGAGCGTGCCAACTCTGGTCATGTTCGCCGTGCTGATCGCGATGATCGCCGGTGCATCGACGGGACGCCTCTGGCTGATCATCGTCATCTTCCCCATGGTGCTGAGCCTCGGTGGCCTGTTCATCCGCCGGTTCAGCAAGGCGCTGCGCTACAACATCGCCGGCAGTGACCAGGGCGTGCGCATCGGCTTCGGCCTGCTCACCACGAGCAGCGAGACCATTCCGCCGCGTCGCATCCACGCCGTCGAGCTGGTGCAGCCGCTGGCCTGGCGTCCGTTCGGCTGGTGGCAGATGCGCATGAACACCGCCGGCCACACCCGCGGCAAGAACTCGGCGGGGGAGGCGCGCACCACGACCCTGCCGGTGGGGAGCATCCGCGATGTGCAGCGCGTGCTGCCGCTCCTGCTGCCCGGAATGAACGACACGCTGAGGGATGCCATCGCGCACGCCGGCATGGACGCCCACGCCGACCAGTCCGTGTTCTCGTCGGCACCGCGCCGAGGTGCTTGGCTGCGCCCGTTCTCGTGGCGCAAGACCGGCTACACGATCGCGGACGGCGTCATCGTGCTGCGGCACGGAGCCGTGTGGAGGCGCATCGTGTTCGTTCCGCTGGCGCGCATGCAGAGCGTGGAGGTGGAGCAGGGACCCGCGCGGCGCATCCTCGACCTATCCTCCGCCGATGTTCACCTCATCGACGGCCCGGTGCACGCGAAGGTTCCGGTGATGGATACCCGTGCCGCCGAGGAACTCTTCGCCCTGGTCAGCGCCGGGGCGATCGCCTGGGCGGACGCCGAGACGCCTCATCGCCCCCACGAGCGAGGAGAGTCCTGATGCCCGCACGATCGGGGCGCCTGGGCGTCGGAATCGTGGGTGCTGGCCACGTGGGTCCGGTGCTCGGTGCGGCGCTGGCCGGTGCCGGCCACGCCGTCGTGGGCATCGCGACGGCGAGCGATCGCAACCGGGAGCGGGCGGAGGCGCTGCTCCCCGGGGTGCCCGTGTTGAGCATCCCGGACCTCATCGAAAGGTCCGAGCTCGTACTGCTGGCCGTGCCGGGCGCGGAGCTGCCAGAACTCGTCAACGGGCTCGCGCTCGCCGGCACCTGGCAGGCCGGGCAACTCGTCGTGCACACCTCGCCGGAGCACGGCACGGGCGTGCTGACGCCGGCGTTGCAGCGCGGTGCGATCCCGCTCGCCATCCATCCCGCGATGGTGTTCAGCGGAACGAGCCTCGATCTTGCCCGGCTCGCCGAGAGCTACTTCGCGGTCACGGCGCCCAGGCCGGTGCAGCCCATCGGGCAGGCACTCGTCGTCGAGATGGGCGGCGAACCGGTGATCGTCGAGGAAGAGAACCGCCCCGCCTACGCGGAGGCGATCGCCACCGCCACCACGTTCTCGCGCTCGATCGTAGAGCAGGCATCCGGAATCCTGACCAAGGCCGGCATCGAGAACGCCGGCGCGTTCCTGTCGTCGCTGGTGCGCTCATCCGTCGACGAGGCGCTGCGCCGCGCCGGTGCTCCCACCGAGCTCGACGCGCTCGACATGCCCGGGCTGCTGGAGGCCTCGTCTCCGTTTCCCGAGCCCCCCGACCCGTACGATCCCGACCATCCCACGAACTGACGGAGACCTATGTCTGATCAGTCCATGCCCGACCTGCGTCCTCGTTCGCACGAAAGCCCCCGGAGCTCCGGTGACCTTCGTCCGAACCGGCCCCCGGTGGCGACGACGATCGCGGGCATCCGCAGCATTGTGAAGGATGCCCGTGCGCACGGCGCCCGCGTCGCCCTCGCGCCCACGATGGGAGCCCTGCACGACGGCCACCTCGCTCTGGTGCGCCGTGCCTGCGAGCTCGCCGACCTCGTCGTCGTCTCGATCTTCGTGAACCCGCTGCAGTTCGGTCCGAACGAGGACTTCGATCGCTATCCGCGCACCTGGGACGCCGACCTCGACGCACTTGCGGCGCTGGCCGCGGGCATCCCTGACGACGGGTTCTCCGCGGAGGGCGCGCCGCGTCGCCTCGTCGTGTTCGCCCCAGGGGTCGACGAGATGTATCCGGACGGCCCGACGCAGACGCGGATCACGGGCGGCGAGGTGGCCACGTTGTTCGAGGGGGCGTCCCGGCCGGGCCACTTCGACGGCATGCTCACGGTCGTGGCGAAGCTGCTGAACTCGGTGCAACCGGATGCCGCGATGTTCGGACAGAAGGACGCGCAGCAGGTCTTCCTCGTGCGCCGCATGGTCACCGACCTGAACCTCCCGGTCGCCATCGAGGCCGTCCCTACTGTGCGCGAGCCGGACGGCCTCGCCCTCTCCAGCCGCAACCGCTACCTGAGCGAGACGGCGAGACGCGAAGCCGTCACGCTCTCCGCGGCGCTCGGCGAGGTCGCCGCCGCGGCGTCGCAGGGTGCCGCCGTGGCGCTCGAGGCGGGACGCGCGCGCGCCCAGGCATCCGCGGCGGTTAAGCTGGACTACCTGGCCATCGTCGACCCGCAGACGTTCCGTTCCGTCGACGAACGGTACCGCGGCCCAGCCCTCGCGCTGATCGCAGCGCAAGTGGACGGAACGCGGCTGATCGACAACGCAGGCATCGTGCTCGCGCCGGCGAGCCCGTCCGTCGAAACCGCACCAAGACCTTCGGTCCCGTAGCGGCCGAGGGCCAGAGCCCCACCACCGGTTGAGTCAGGCCCGTCCTGAGCTTGCCGCAGGATCGAAACCGCACCCGCACACACGAAGAGGACCCATGGCGACCGACCAGCCCGGTGCTGAACTGACAGCCGACTTGACCGCTGACGAGATCAGCGAGCAGAAGGCCGTGCGGCTCGCCAAGCGGGAGCGGCTGATCGCCGAGGCGGATGCCGCGGGCGGCGCCTATCCGGTCGGCGTGCCGATCACGGCCACCATCCCTGAGCTTCGCGAGAAGTACGGCGAACTGCCGGCGGATGCCACCACCGGCGAGTTCGTCGGCATCGCCGGCCGAGTGGTGCACCTGCGCAACACCGGCAAGCTCTGTTTCGCCGTGCTGCAGTCGGGCGATGGATCGCGCATCCAGGCGATGGTGTCACTCGCATCCGTCGGCGAGGAGTCGCTCGCCCGCTGGAAGGAGCTCGTCGACCTCGGCGACCACGTGTTCGTGCACGGCGAGGTCATCTCGTCGCGGCGCGGTGAGCTCTCCGTCATGGTCGACGAGTGGGCGATCGCGGCCAAGGCGATCCTGCCCCTGCCGAATCTGCACAACGAGCTCTCCGAGGAGACCCGCATGCGCAGCAGGTACCTCGACCTCATCGCCCGTGAGCAGGCTCGCACGAACGTAGTGAACCGGGCGAAGGCTGTCGCGTCGCTGCGGGCCACGTTCGCCTCGCGCGGCTTCACCGAGGTGGAGACGCCCATGCTGCAGACGATGCACGGCGGGGCATCCGCTCGTCCGTTCGTCACGCACTCGAACGCGTTCGACACGGAGTTGTTTCTGCGGATCGCGCCCGAGTTGTTCCTGAAGCGGGCCGTGGTGGGTGGCATCGACCGGGTATTCGAGATCAACCGCAACTTCCGCAACGAGGGAGCCGATTCCACGCACTCGCCCGAGTTCGCGATGCTCGAGGCGTACCAGGCGTACGGCGACTACAACACGATGGCCGAGCTGACGCAGACGCTGATCCAGGATGCCGCGTGGGCGACCAGCGGCGGCCACGTCGTCACGTGGGCCGACGGTACCGAGTACGACCTCGGCGGCGAGTGGGACTCCGTCTCGATGTACGAGAGCCTCACGGATGCCCTCACCGAGGCGGTCGCATCCGGTCGCGTGCCATGGACCGGCGGCACCGACATCACTCCCGAAACGCCCCTGAACGAGCTGGCGGCTCTCGCGGAGCTGCTCGAGCTCGAGGTGAAGCATCCGATCCACGGCAAGTACATCGAGGAGTTGTGGGAGCACTTCGTGAAGGGCGGCCTGGAGCGGCCGACCTTCGTGCGCGACTTCCCGGTCGACACCTCGCCGCTCGTGCGCGCGCACCGCTCCAAGCCGGGCGTCGTGGAGAAGTGGGATCTCTACATCCGAGGCTTCGAGCTCGCCACCGGATACTCCGAGCTCGTCGACCCCGTCGTGCAGCGGGAACGATTCGTCGAGCAGGCCAGGCTCGCGGCGCAGGGCGACGACGAGGCGATGCGGCTGGACGAGGAGTTTCTGCGCGCCCTCGAGTTCGGCATGCCCCCCACCGGCGGCATGGGCATGGGGATCGACCGCCTGCTGATGGCGCTGACCGGCCTGGGAATCCGCGAGACCATCCTCTTCCCCCTGGTGAAGTAGCCCCGCCCGGCTGGCCGGCCCGGCTGGCCTGGCCCGGCCCGGCTGGCTGGCCCGACCGCCCGCCCGGCCCCGCCCCCGCATCCCCGCTTCCCCGCGTCCCCGCATCCCCGCGTCCGCGCGAAAACAGGCAGGAAAGCGCCTACCTCGCGGGAACAGGCAAGAGTTGCCTGTTCCGGCGAGAGCTGCCTGTTGACGATCGCCGTCCACAACCGCTTCTCTCGCCCGGTTCTCCCCAGTCAGCCGCTCACGCCCGGGGTGGCCGAAGAGTGGTTGACACGCTGAACACATGGATGCCCGAGTCGCCAAAGCTCTCGCTCGATTCGACGGGCTCGCCACGCGTGCCCAACTGATGCGGTACGGCTGCACCGATCACGAGATCCGGGTGTTCATCGAATCTGGCGCGGCGAGGATAGTTCGGCGTTCCTGGCTCGCGACGGAGGAGGCGCCTTCGGACGCGGTCCGTGCCGTCGAGCTTGGTGGAACTCTCGGCGGCGAGAGTGCGCTGCGCAGCATGGGAGTGTGGGTCTCGCGCGAGACCGGACTCTGCATCGCTGCGCCACGGACGGCCAGTCGGTTGCCGGAGCTTCGTGAAGGCGAGTACCGCGTGCATCCAAGCACCTTCGTGTGGCCCGAGGGAATCCGATGGCGGATGGGAGTGGTCGACGCGCTCCTTGTTCTGGCAACCCGGGTGACCGCTGTGCACTTGATCGCTTCGATTGACAGCGCATTACACATCGGCGTGCTCTCCGCGCGGGAGCTGGATGCGCTCTGCGCCCGGCTGCCAGGTCGGCTCCGATTCGTACGCGCGCTCGTCGATCGCCGCAGCGAGTCTGGGATCGAGTCGATCTTCCGAGCTGCCGCGACCGGCCAGGGATGGCACGTGCAGATCCAGGTGGCGATCCCCGGTATGGGCCGGGTGGACCATGTCGTCAATGGATGGCTGATCGTCGAGACGGACGGCGATGCATTTCACTCGACCAGAGCGCAGCGCGCGAAAGATCGAGCTCGAGACGCCGCCGCCGTACGTATGGGCATGCGGTCGCACAGGTTCGGCCACGACCAGATCATGGACGACCTCGATGGATGCATCGCGGTGGTTGCAGACATCCTGGCGGCAGGACGCCCTTTCGTGCCTGACGCTCGTCGCGAGGCTCGAGCGCGACGGCGTTCATGACAGGCAGATCACGTAGGAACAGGCAATTCATGCCTGTTCCGGCGAGGAAGGCGCATTCCTGCCTGTTTTCGGGAGACGGCCAGGCGGGGCTGGCTGTGGCTAGGCGGGCCGGGGCGGGCTGTGGCTAGGCGGGCCGGGGCGGGCTGTGGCCTGGCGGGGCCGGGGTGGGCTGTGGTCAGGCTGGCCGGGGCGGGCCGTGGGGCCACGCGGGCTCGGGTGGCGGGCCTACCGCTGCTGGAAGCGCTTCAGGTGCTCCTGCGTGAGCTGTTCCATCTGCTCGTCGGTGAGCTCGTCCATCTGCTTGGCCTCGCGCTTGTCGGTGTGCATCCACCGCACGAACAGCACGATGAGCACCGGGATGTCCGCGATCTCGGCGATGAACCACAGGAAGTCCCCCGACAGATGCTGATCGTGCAGCGGATTGGGGAACCACCCGGGCAGCGCGCCCGTGATCGCGGGGGCGTGGTCGAGCACGGTCTCATTGAGGCGCAGCAGGATGCCCGGGATGGCATCCATCACCAGCTCCACGAAGGCGAGCAGGAACTCTGCGGTGATGAACAGGCTTGTGCGCAAGAGGCCGCTGTCGGTCACGGGCAGAACCATGAGCAGCCCGACCAGCGGAACGCCGATCGTGATCGCGGCCTCCCAGCCCGGGTCGAGGCGGAGCGACGCCGCGAAGGGAGTGAGGAACAGGCAGAAGCCGATCAGCGCGACGACCGGTGCGAAGATCGCGTTGCCCATGAGCCGGATCGGCCACGAGCTCAGGACGCGCTCCAGCACCCGTGCCGAGAGCCCCGACATGGCAGCGCGGGCCAGCGAGACCGGACGGCCGAGTGCCAGCAGCCCCGGCACCACGAACAGCAGGAACGCCACCCGTGTCGTGAACGCCCAGCGCAGGTCAACGCTCCAGGTGCCGAGGAACCCGAACTCCAGCCAGGCGTACGAGCCCAGCCCGAGCACATAGAACGCGAGCGTCGGCCACGCCGGCCACTTCACGCCGTTGCGATGCGCGTAGAGGATGCCGAGCCCGTAGAGCACGCCGGTGACGACGATCACCCCGAGCGCGTACGGGTTGAACGAGAACGTGGTGAGGAACGTCAGTACGTCAGGCGTGGGTGGCTCCGTGGGGGCGAACGAAACGTTGGATGCCCGGCCATTATCCGTCTTGAGCCTTGGAGGCGGATGCTCACCCCGAGACCGCTGACAACCCCATGGTGCGCGGTGCGAGCTCCGTCTGCAGCACGAGCGCGGCGCCTCCCACGGCGGCGGCGTCCGAGACATCCGTCGAAAGTCGCACTCGGATGCCGTGCTGAGTGCGCACGAAGAAGTCGCGTTCGAGTCGTCGTGAGATCGCCCGCACATAGGTCGGCCCGGCGACAGCGAACGCCGGACCGGCCAGCGATACGGAGTCGAGGTCGAACAGGTTCGCCAGAGTGAGAACCCCGGACGCGAGGAGTTCCGCGGAATCCTCGATGAGCGCGGTGGCGCCGATGTCGCCCCTGGCGGCCGCGGTGGCGATGGCTCGGAACCCGGCGAAGTCGTCGTCGTCGGGCAGCCCGAGCCGGGCGGCCTCACCGGTGGCATGCGCACGCCGGACGACGGCGCCGGGGTCTGCGATCTCCTCGAGGTAGGCGGACTGCCCGTCGACGCCCGTGACCACCACCTGTCCCAGTTCACCGGCGTTGGAGCTCGAGCCGCGGAACACAATGCCGTCGATCAGTACCCCTGCGCCGATCCCTGTGCCCATGTATATCGTCGCGTGCGCCACGGCGTCGTCGAGCTTGCCGCTCCAGAAATCTCCGATCGCCGCGGCGGTGGCGTCGTTGTCCAGGATCACCGGCAGCCCGACGGCGTCCGACAGCATCGAGCGGATGGGCACGTCGAGCCACGCCGACAGGTGCGGAGAGTGCAGGATCATGCCCTTGCCGACATCCAGAGGTCCCGGCGCCACCACGCCGACGCCGACGACGGAGGCCTTCTCGATGCCGAGCCCGTCGAGCGTGCGATCCACCTCTGCTGCCAGCCGCTGCACCATCTCCGACGGCTCGGTCGATCCGATGCCCGCGGTACGCGTGCGGCCCACGATCGAGCCGGAGAGATTGATCACGACGTAGGTGATCGACTCCCGGCCAAGCTGCACGCCCACGGCGAAGCGGGCATCCGGATTCACGTCGAGCATCACGGGGGGCTTGCCGCCTGTGGACTCGCCGCGACCGGTCTCGATGACAAGTCCTTCGCCGAGCAGCTGACGCACCACGGTCGACATCGTCGCCTGCGTGAGCCCTGTCGTCTCGGCTAGTTCGACGCGACTGATGGGCCCGAGCGTGCGGATGAGATCGAGAACGAGCCCCCTGCTGGTTCCGCCCGCGAGCGAGACACGCTGTCTGACCACCTACGCCTCCTCGCGCTCGTTCCGTGCCGATCTTCACTCTGGTCGATCTCGCAGTGGAATTCTAACTTGACACGCTTTATAAAGTGACCTAAGAAAGACACTATCGCAACGAAGCGCACCTTCGAGGCGACAGCGGTGAACACCTTGCACCGCACACCGGTCAACGAAAGGACAAGGATGTCTCCACGCAGCACACGGCGTCGCTTCGGCGTCGCGCTCGTCGCGGTCGCGGCAGCGGCCACGCTGGCACTCTCCGGATGCTCGGCGAATGCCTCATCGAACGGTTCCTCCGGCACCAGCACGGTGACTCTGTTCAGCGGTCAGGTGGGCAACTTCACCGAGAACTTCAACCCGCTCAACAACACGGGCGCTTACCTGCAGCCCACGAACGGCGTGATCTACGAGCCGCTCTTCTACTACAACAAGGCACGCGCAGGTAAGCCGGTGCCCTTGCTCGGAACGTCGTACAGCTGGAACAGCGACGGCACCCAGCTCACCGTGAAGGTGCGCCAGGGCGTCAAGTGGTCGAACGGCAAGCCGGAGTCCGCCGATGACGTCGTCTACTCTCTCAACCTCATCTCCAACAATCCGGGGTTGAACACGTCTGGCGTCAAGTGGGTCGCCAAGAAGACCGCGGACGACACCGTCGTCATCACCTTCCCGTCCACGGCGTTCACGCTCGAGCCGCAGATTCTCGGCAACGAGCCGATCGTGCCGCAGAGCATCTGGTCGAAGATCTCCGACCCGACCAAGGTGACGAACACGAGCCCGGTCGGCACAGGCCCGTACATGCTCAAGAGCTTCACCCCGCAGAGCTTCGTGCTCGAGAAGAACCCGAACTACTGGGGCAAGGGCGCCGAGGCGCCGAAGGTCGACCAGGTGCGCTACATCTCGCTGGCCAACGCGGATGCCGCCACCTCCGCCCTCGAAGCCGGCCAGACCGACTACATGGGCGCCTTCCTTCCGACGCTGAAGAGCATCATGTCGAAGCACAAGGATCTGAGCTACTCGAACTCGCCGCAGGCGACCACCGCGCTCTTCACCTGTGAGAATGCGTCGCTCGGCTGCACCGGACCGCAGACCGATGTTGCGGTGCGTCAGGCGATGTACTACGCGATGGACCGTACGCAGCTCGACAAGCAGGCGGCCGCGGGCTTCAGCGCACCGGCATCCCCCTCGCTGCTGCTGAACACCGTGAACAAGTCGCAGATCACGAACCCCGACTACATGGAGGTGCCGCAGACCGCGAACGTCTCGAAGGCGAAGAGCATCCTCGAGGCGGCGGGCTGGAAGCTCGGGTCGAACGGCT
Organism: Humibacter ginsengiterrae; assembly: GCF_054780115.1. Taxonomy (NCBI): domain Bacteria; kingdom Bacillati; phylum Actinomycetota; class Actinomycetes; order Micrococcales; family Microbacteriaceae; genus Humibacter; species Humibacter ginsengiterrae. The sequence continues at coordinate 230,158 of NZ_BAAGWY010000004.1, read as the reverse complement.
ACTACGCCAAGGACGGCCAGGAGCTCGACCTGTCGATCAACGTGGTCTCCGGCTGGACCGACTACGACACCATCTGCCAGTTGCTGCAGGGTCAGTTCAAAGCCGCCGGCATCAAGCTCTCCGTCAACCAGATGGCGCAGAACGCGTGGACTCAGGCTGAGTCGACCGGCAAGTTCCAGATGTCGATGAACTCGGTCAACATGGGTGTCTCGTCCGACCCGTACTACCAGTACAGCGCCTACCTCGCGACATCGGCGACGGCGAAGGTCGGAGACCCGGCACCTTCCACGAACACCTCGCGCTACTCCAACCCAGCCGTCGACGCCGCGATCAAGCAGCTGGCGACGACCAACCAGGAGTCCGTGAAGCAGGCCGCCTACAAGACGATCCAGGACCAGATCGTGAAGGACATGCCGTACGTGCCGGTGTACGTGAACTCCGCGCTCGCCGAGTACAACAACTCGCGCGCCACGGGCTGGCCGACGCAGAACGACCAGTACGCGTTCCCGCTTCCGTGGGGCGGCAACTGGGGCGTCGGCATCGTGCTCAAGACGATCCGCCCGGTGAAGTAGTCACGACGCGATAACGGGGCGAGGGGCGGGCGGATGTCTGCGAGCATCCGCCCACCCCTCGGTCACGCAGAAAGCAGAAAGAGATGCGGTTCTACCTGCAGAAGATCGCGTTCTACGTCGTCGCCCTCTGGGCGGCGGTGACGCTCAACTTCCTCATTCCTCGCATGATGCCCGGCAACCCGGTCGACATCATGATCTCCAAGATGGGCGCGGCCGGTCAGCCGGTCACGGCCGGCACACGGCACGCTCTCGAGGTCGAGCTCGGCGGTGGGAGCGGTGGCCTGCTGCAGCAATACGGCGACTACATCGTCAACCTGCTGCACGGCGACCTCGGAGTATCGCTCACCAACTACCCCGAAAAGGTCACGACGGTCATCGGTCAGGCGCTGCCCTGGACGATCGCGCTCGTCGGCCTGGCCACGGTCATCTCCTTCATCCTCGGCATCGGCCTCGGCATGCTCGCCGGCTGGAAACGCGGATCATGGCTCGACAACCTCATCCCGGTGACCACGATGTTCCAGGCCGTGCCGTACTTCTGGCTCGCTCTCATCCTGGTGCTCGTGCTCACCAGGGTCGTGCCGCTGTTCCCGTATGCGGGCGGATACAACGTGGCCACCACAACGCCCGGGCTCAGCCTCGACTTCATCGGCAGCGCCATCTACTACGGATTCCTCCCGGCGCTCACCATCGTCGTCTCGTCGATCGGCGGCTGGATGCTCGGCATGCGCAACATGATGGTCTCCACGCTCTCCGAGGACTACATCGTCACGGCCGAGGCGAAGGGCCTCAACCCCCGGCGGGTGCGCATGACGTACGCGGCACGCAACGCCGTGCTGCCTTCGCTCTCCGGCTTCGCCATCTCGCTCGGATTCGTCGTCTCCGGGTCGATCGTGACCGAGCAGGTCTTCAGTTACCCCGGCATCGGCCAACTGCTCTTCACGGCCGTGGCGAACGACGATTACGCGCTCATGCAGGGCGTGTTCCTCGTGATCTCACTCTCGGTACTCGCCGCGAACCTCGTGGTCGACGTGCTGTACGGACTCATCGACCCGCGCACCCGCGCGCGGTCCTAGGAGGCGACTCATGGCATCCACCCTCGCGGCGACCGACGTCGCGCCGGCAGCCCTCGGCGTCAAGCGCAGCATCGCGCAGCTGCTGCCCTCTCGCTCACCGAAGCTCGTCGTCGGGCTGATCATCGCCGGTGTCCTCATTCTCTGGGGCATCTTCGGGCCGCTCTTCGTCGGCGATCCCAATGCGATCAGTACCAACGCGTTCGCCCCGCCCGGACTGCAGCACTGGCTCGGCACGACACAGACCGGTCAGGATGTCTGGACGCAGATCGCGTACGGCACCCGCGGCTCGCTCGTGATCGGCTTTACCGTCGGCGTGCTCGCAACCGTTCTGTCTGCGTTCTTCGGCATCCTCGGCGCCTACATCGGCGGCGCGGTCGACGAGGGCTTCGCGCTGTTCACCAACGTGATCCTCGTCATCCCCGGCCTCCCGCTGGTCATTGTGATCGGCAATTACGTTCCGCAGAACCAGCGCGGTCTCTTCCTCATCGCCATCGTTCTGGCGATCACAAGCTGGGCAGGGTCTGCCCGCGTACTCAGGGCCGTCACGCTCTCGCTCCGCAACCGGGACTACGTCGCCGCATCGCGGGTCTCGGGGGAGAAGACGTGGCGCGTCCTGGTCGTGGAGATCCTGCCCAACCTCATCCCGGTCATGGCGTCGCAGTTCGTGTTCGCCATCATCTTCGCCATCCTCGGCGAGGCCGGACTGTCGTTCCTGGGCCTGGGAGCGAACAACACGTTCACGCTCGGGACCATCCTCTACCGGGCATACAACGACCTGGCTCTCACCCAGGGCGCCTGGTGGTGGTTCGTTCCGCCCGGCCTCGTGATCGCCCTCTTCGGATGCGCGCTCTCGCTGATCAACTTCTCGATCGACGAGATCATCAACCCCAAGCTGCGCAACCAGACACGAGCCGCCCGCAAGGCGTGGGGCCTCGACGCGGCGCAGATCAAGCGTCTCGAGCAGGAGGACATCAAGTGAGCGCGGCCACGAGCATCCGTCCGCCACGCAACGTGGCCGACCCGGTGCTGACGATCGACGACTTCAGCGTCGACTACCTGGGCGCGCGCACCACGCACGCCGTCAAGAACGTGTCGCTCACGCTCGGTCGAGGCGAGGTGCTCGGCCTGGCCGGCGAGTCCGGATGCGGCAAGTCAACGCTCGCCTACGGAGTGACGCGCCTGCTGAAGCCTCCGGCGCTCATCACCTCGGGATCCGCGACGTTCCACTCCCGCGAGGGGTACTCGGTCGATCTCGCCTCGCTGGGCGGCGCGGATCTGAGGGCGTTCCGGTGGGACAAGATCTCGATGGTGTTCCAGGGGGCGATGAACTCGCTCAACCCGGTCATCAGCATCCAGGACCAGCTCGAGGACATCTTCACTGCGCACCGGCCGGAAATGAAGAAGAGGGAGCGGGTGCAGCTCTGCGGTGACCTGCTCGAACGGGTCGGCGTCGGCCGCGATCGGCTGCGGTCGTATGCGCACGAGCTCTCCGGCGGCATGCGGCAGCGCGTGATGATCGCCATGGCGATGGCGCTCGACCCGCAGGTGATGATCATGGACGAGCCCACCACAGCGCTCGACGTGGTGGTGCAGCGGGAGATCCTGAACGAGATCACCCGGCTGCGGTCCGAGCTCGGGTTCGCTGTCATCTTCATCACGCACGACCTGCCGCTCCTGTTGGAGATCAGCGACCGCATCGCCGTCATGAAGGCCGGCGAGATCGTCGAGCTGAACGACGCCTACGACCTCTACACGAAACCGCAGCACACGTACACGAGGCAGCTGCTGGCATCCTTTCCGAGCCTCACCGGCGAGCGAGGCGACTTCATCCGCACGGGTGTGCGCGACGAGCGGCTGGAAGCGGATGGCGGTGCCGTGGAGGATGCTGCGGCCGAGACCGAAGGAGCCGATCGATGAGCACTCTCGAGTTCCGCAAGGTGTTCAAGCGGTACAAGGTGCGCGGCGGATGGCGCTCGAAGGAGCTCATCGCCGTGAACGATGTCAGCTTCACGCTCGAGTCGGGCAAGACGGTCGCGCTCGTCGGGCAATCGGGAAGCGGCAAGTCGACGATCGCGAAGCTGCTTCTGCAGCTGGAGCATCCGAGCTCGGGCGAGATCCTGCTCGACGGCAAGCCGATCAGACACCGCGGCCGCGGGCTGCGCGCCTACCGGAACCAGGTGCAGATGGTGTTCCAGGACCCGTTCGCGTCGCTCAACCCGTACCACTCGGTCGCCCATCATCTGGCGCGTCCGTTGCGGCTGCACGGCCGTGCGAGAACGCGGGCCGAGGTGGATGCCGGCGTGGCGCGGTTGCTGGAGCGGGTGCGGCTGACGCCGACGGACGAGTTCGCGGCGAAGCATCCGCACGAGCTCTCCGGCGGCCAACGGCAGAGGGTCGCGATCGCTCGGGCCCTCGCACCGGAGCCCAGCATGCTCATCGCCGACGAGCCGGTCTCGATGCTCGACGTCTCGATCAGGCTCGGCGTGCTCAACCTGCTCGCCGGGCTGCAGCGCGAAGAGAACCTCGGCGTGCTCTACATCACGCACGACCTGGCGACGGCACGGCACTTCTCCGACGAAATCCTCGTGATGTACCGAGGCAAGATCGTCGAGAGGGGGCCGGCGGACGACGTCATCCTGAATCCGCAGCACGAGTACACGAAGCTGCTGGCCGCGGCGGCACCGAACCCGGAGCTCCGTCTCAAGGAGCTCGCCGGCGCCACGCCCTAACGGATTCGCCCGCTTCATCCGCACCGTCAGACCCCTCGGGCGGGCCGTCCGCTGGTGTCGGACGGCTCGCGCTGGAGCGGCCGCGACTCCGGCGCGCACGAACCACGAACACAGAAAGAACCTCATGCCCTTCACGCCCAGCACCTTCACCCCGATCCACGACGGCTGGACTGTCACCGCGGTGGAGGGGCCGACTCCCGACGATGTCGACCTGCGAAATGTGCCCGCGACCGTGCCGGGCGTCGTGCACACCGACCTGGTTCGGGCCGGGCTCATCGCCGACCCGTTCGACGGAGACAACGAAGCCGCACAGCAGTGGATCGGCAGCACCGTCTGGCGGTACGCGACGAGCTTCGACTACACGGATGACGGCTCGGCACGTCATGACCTCGTCGCGTTCGGTCTCGACACGGTGGCCACGATCGAGTTGAACGGCCGGCTGGTCGGCCGTACCGAGAACCAGCACCGCAGCTACCGCTTCGACGTGCGCGAGCTGCTGCGCGACGGTACCAACGAGCTCGTGATCACGTTCGCCGCCCCCGTCACGGAGGTCGAGCGACGGGACGCCGAGCACGGCGCCTGGCCGAAGGTCATGCACCACTCGTTCAATCAGCTGCGCAAGTCCGCCTCGAACTTCGGGTGGGACTGGGGTATCGACGTCGCGACGAGCGGCATCTGGCAGCCCATCGGCATCGACTCCTGGAGCGGGGCGCGCGTCGCATCCGTGCGTCCCCTTGTGGACGTCGATGGCACGGACGGCGTCGCCACGGTGCACGTCGAGGTGGAACGCGACGGGGTGACGCAGGATGCGCCGATCGACCTCGATGTGCGGGTCGGTTCGGTGCGGGCGGAGGCGAGCGTCGCGGCGGGGGAGGCGCCGGCATCCGTCATCGTCCGCGTTCCCGACGCAGAACTGTGGTGGCCGACCGGGCACGGCGCACAGCCGCTGTACGACGTGACGGTGTCGGTGCGGGGGATGCCCGCAGCGACCTGGCAGGGCCGCGTCGGCTTCCGCACGGTCGAGGTCGACACCTCGCCCGACGAGCACGGCAACCGGTTCGTCGTGCGCGTGAACGGCGAGGACGTGCTCGTGCGCGGCGTCAACTGGATCCCGGACCACGCATTCCTCACGGAGATGACGCGCGACCGCTACGCTCGCCGCCTCGCCGACGCGGCCGAGGCCAATGTCAACCTGATCCGCATCTGGGGCGGCGGCATCTACGAGTCCGACGACTTCTACGAACTGGCCGACGAACTCGGCCTGCTGGTGTGGCAGGACTTCCTGTTCGCCTGCGCCGCGTACTCGGAGGAGGAGTGGCTGGCGAAGGAGGTGGAGGCCGAGGCGCGCGAGCAGATCGTGCGCTTGTCGCAGCATCCGTCGCTCGCCATCTGGAACGGCAACAACGAGAACATCTGGGGCTACGTGGAGTGGGGCTGGCGGAAGGAGCTGGCAGGACGCGCCTGGGGCGACGGCTACTACCGCGAGCTGTTCCCCCGGCTCCTGGCCGAGCTCGACCCGACCCGGCCGTACTCGCCGGCGAGCCCGTTCTCGTTCGTGGACTATGCGCATCCGAACGATCCCCGTAACGGCACGATGCACATCTGGGATGTCTGGAACCAGCGCGACTACGCCGCCTACCGCGAGCACCGCCCCCGTTTCGTCAGCGAATTCGGGTTCCAGGGCCCGCCGGCGTGGAGCACCCTCGCCCGCGTCGTGCACGACGAGCCGCTGGAGCCGTACGGGCACGAGTTGCTCGTGCACCAGAAGGCGGAGTACGGCAACCTCAAGCTCGAGCGCGGCATGGCGGCGCACCTGCCGCAGCCGGCCACGATCGAGGACTGGCACTGGGCCACGCAGCTCAACCAGGCGCACGCGATCCGGTTCGGAGTCGAGCACTTCCGCTCGCTGACGCCGTACAACACCGGCACGATCCTGTGGCAGCTGAACGACGACTGGCCGGTGGTCTCGTGGGCCGCCGTCGACTTCGACGAGCACCGCAAGCCGCTCTGGTACGCGATGCGCGACGCCTACGCGCCGAGGCTTGCGACCATCCAGCCGCGATCGATCGACCCTCGCGAGACCGACCCGACCGCACTGGGCGACCCGGAGGAGTACCTCGCGCTCGTGCTGGTCAACGACACGGCGGAAGCCGTCGACACCACGGCCCGCGTCGTCCGTCTCGCCTTCGACGGCACGGTGCTCGCCGAACAGCCGTTGCCGGTACGGGTGGGATCGCGCGGCACAGCGACATACCGACTGCCGTCCGAGGTGGCCGCGGTCGGCGACCCGAAAGCGGAGATCGTGGTCGCCGTCGTCGACGGGTTCCCGCGGGCCGTGTGGAACGCGGCCGAGGTGGTTCAGCAGCTCCTCGACCCGGAAGCGGCGCAGGCATCCGCCGTGCGCACCGAGAACGGATACCGCGTGGCCGTGACCGCTCGCTCTTACCTGCGCGACGCGTTCCTCGCCGTCGACCGCGTGGATGCCGTCGCCACCGTCGACCAGGGGCTCGTGACCCTGCTCCCCGGCGAGACAACCACGTTCCATGTCGCCAGCAGCGCCGACGTCGATCCGGCAGCGTTCACCGATCCGCTCGTGCTCCGCAGCGCCAACGACCTGCTCGCCGGCGAACGATCGCGTCCGTGAACGCGGCGATACTGTACGCATGAGTGCGAAACGGAACGAGCCTGCGGCGATCGGCATGGCGTTCCTGCGCTCGCCGGTCGGCGTCGACCCGTTCTACAGCGAGGTCATAGCGGGAATGGAAGACGTGCTGCACCCGCGCGGCATGCGCGTGCTGATGCAGACCGTGCCCACGGTCGCCGACGAGCTCACCGCGTACCGCAGGTGGGCGGCATCCGGAACCGTCGCCGGCGTGGTGGTCAGTGACCTCACCGTCGACGATCCACGGGGTGCCGTGCTCGCCGAGCTCGGGCTGCCGCACGTCACGCTCGGTGAGCCCGTGGATGCCGCCGGCGGCGCCGTCGTGCGCGTCGACAACTACACGACCACCGTGCACGCCGTCGAGCAGCTCGTGCGGCTCGGGCACCACGCGATCGGTCGTGTCTCCGGCCCCGAACGCCTCGTGCACACCCAGGCTCGAACCGTGGCCTTCGCGGATGCCATGGCTGCCGCCGGTGCGGCGTCCAGCACCGCGATCGGCGACTACTCCGGCCCGAGCGGAGCGGCCGCCATCCTGCAGCTGCTGGAGTCGCCGCAACCGCCGACCGCGGTGATCTTCGACAACGATGTGATGGCTGTTGCCGGACTCGAGGCGGTGAAGGCGCGCGGCATGTCCGTGCCCGGCGACCTTTCGATCGTGGCCTGGGACGACTCCACGCTCTGCCGGCTCGCCACGCCACCACTGTCGGCGATGAGCCACGACGTGAGGGATCTCGGCGGCCTCGCGGCGACCACGCTGCTGGCCGTGATCGACGGCGGAGAACCGCAAGACGTCACGGCGCCGCTCTCTGTGTTCATTCAGCGCGGTTCGACGGCCGCTCCCCGAGTGGATGCGGCGGTGTCCCCAAGCTCCAGCGCGTATCCTTGACCACATCATGGACGGCGTATGGGCAGGCATCATCTGGGCGCTCGCGCCGACGGTTCTCGTCGGGCTCGTCTTCTGGGTGGTGATGCGTTCGCTCGTGCATGCCGATCGCAGTGAGCGCAAGGCGTACGCGAAGATCGAGGCGCAGGAGCGCGCCCGCCGCGGCCTCCAGCACTAGCCGTAGGAGGCCGGGACTTCAGGCGGCCGCGCCGGCGGTGTGACGCAGGGTTCGGTCGAAGACGGAGATGCCGAGGAGGACGAGGCTTGCGCCGACCATGATCCAGGCGATCGTGGTCACGCCCGTGTCGGTGACGTTGGTGCGGTAGACGATGCCGGTGATCGCGGAAGAGGCGATGGAGCCGAGGTAGCCGAAGGAGCGCATCAGGCCGGACGCGGTGCCGAGCTGCTCGGCCGTCGCCTGGCTGTAAAGAGCGAGCTGGTTGCTACTCGCCGCGCCCTGCGCGAAGCCGAGCAGGGTCGTGACCGCGAGGGTGACGACAAGCCACGCCGGGGTGGGCAGGAAGAGGGCGCAGACCGCTGCGGCGATGCACGCGACGGCGGCGCCGATGATCGGGCCGCGCACCAGGTTGCGGCGCGAGAACGGCACGATCACAAGGCCGGAGACGAGAGTCATCGGGATGAGCAGGAGGCCAGAGCCGAGCTCCGACATGCCCTGGGATGCCTCCAGCCACTGGGTGATGCCGTAGAGGACGACGTACCCGCACAGCATGACGAGCCCGAACCGGATCAGAGTGCGGGTAAGGGCGGCGTTGCGGCCGAGGAGCCGGACGTCGAAGAACGGTGACTTCGCGCGCAACTCCCACCAGACCTCGAGGACCCAGAGCACGACCGTCGCCGCCAGCAGCGCCCAGTTCGGGTTCGGGAAACTCGAGAGGAAGAGCAGCAGGCTCGTCATCGCCAGCGCGAAGCCGAGAATTCCCGTCAGATCCAGGTCCGATGCGATCCGGCGCGCCGTGCGCCGAACGGTGAGCTCGTCACGGGGCACCCACATCAACGTTGCGATCAGCCCGGTCAGCGCAACCGGGACGTTGATGAGGAACACCGAGCGCCAGCCGAGGAACTGCACGAGCACGCCGCCGATAGGCAGGCCGAGCGATGCGGTCGCGACGCCGGCGATCATGAGGCCGCCAAGGACGGCTCCGGGCGGTTTCTCGAGCCCCGCCGTGCGGGCGCGCCTGCGGATCAGGACCATCGCCGTCGGATAGGCGCAGGAGGTGCCCAGGCCGATCAGCACCCGGCTGATGATCAACGCCAGAAGCCCCGGCGCAAGCCCGCCGACGATCCCGCCGGCGAGAACCAGCAGGATGCCGGTGAGGAACACGCGCCGCGGCCCGAACACCTCCGCCGCCTTGCCCGCGGTGGGTTGCGCGATCGCGCTGGCGAGGTAGAGGGCAGAGACGAGCACCGCGGTCTGCCCGATCGAGACGTGCACGCCGGCCGCGATCGGCACCAGGGCCGTCGCGATCAGCGAGCTGTTGATCGGGTTGAGGGCCGAGCCGATGTACAGCGGCGTGGTGAACCGCCAGTTGAACGGGCTGCTCGGCGACGAGGCGGACGTCGTAGCTGAATCAGACATCGAGATGCTCCAGGGCGCCAGCGGGCGCAGTCGGCGGCGGGCCGGTGCGCGCCGCCCGCTGTTGAAAGAAAGGGAACCGAGTTAGAGGAACTGGGCGACGCGCTCGATCAGCGGCGCCGCATCATGGATCAGCCGGATCTCCTCCGGGCTGAGATGCTCGCGGAGGGCGACAGCGATGCTGTGGGTCGCAGCGTCGCGGATGTCGTGCAGCTGGCGTGCGCCGGCCGCGGTCAGCGACAGGACGAAGCGGCGCCCATCGTCAGGGTCCGGCTGTCGCTGGATGAACCCACGCGCCTCGAGCGCGGCGACCGTCGAACCCATCGTCTGCGGCGTCACCTGATCCCACCGGGCGAGCCCGGCGATGTTGTCCGAGCCGTTGCGATCCAAACGGGACAGCACCGAGGACTCCGGCGCGCTGAGCTCGGAGGAACGGGTGCTGCGCATCCGCCGCTTGACCTGGCTCACCGCACGACGCAGCTCACCGGCAGTCGCCTCCACGTCGATCTCATCCGCCATATTCAGAAGGTTACTCTTGCAAGATTAATCTTGCAAGGTTGCTCTTCCTAAGCGAGCCCGATAGACATTGCGGCTAAGACGACAGCGAGCGTCGACAACGTCGGTGCCGGCAACAACTAGTCGTTCCCCCACTTCGCCCCTTGTCGGTGGCGCAGACTGTCGTCGTCCGGTGCTAGCGTCAGCCCCAGCCGGCTGCACGAGGGGATGACATGGACAGCGGCACCCTGACCTGGATCATCATCGTGATCGGGCTCGTCGTCGACTTCGGGCTGCGTATCGTCGCGATCATCGTCATCCCCCGCAACCGTCGGCCCACCTCGGCGACGGCCTGGCTGCTGGCCGTCTACTTCATCCCGTACATCGGATGGCTGTTCTTCCTGCTCATCGGCAGCTACAAGTTGCCCAAACAGCGACGTCTGCGGCAACAGCAGATCAACCAGTTCATCCTCGAATCCACCGAGGGCATCGAGAGGGTGCGCCGCGATCATCCGTGGCCCCCGTGGCTAGAGCCGGTCGTGCGCATGAACCGCAGTCTCGGGGCCATGCCACTCGTCGGCGGCAACGCGGCGTCGCTGATCGGTGCCTACGAGGCGTCGCTGGATGCCATGACTCAGGCCGTCGACGCCGCCACTCGTTACGTGCACGTCGAGTTCTACATCCTCAGCTGGGACGACACGACGGCGCCGTTCTTCGACGCACTCGAGGCCGCAGTGAAGCGCGGCGTCACGGTACGCGTGCTTCTGGACCACATCGCGTCGCTCCGCACCAGGGACTACAAGCGCACCATCAAACGTCTCACCGCCATGGGCGCGCAGTGGCGGCTCATGCTGCCGGTGCAGCCGCTGAAGGGCAAGTATCAGCGGCCGGATCTGCGCAATCACCGCAAGCTGCTGGTCGCCGACGGCAGGGTCGGGTTCATGGGATCGCAGAACGTGATCGACCGCACCTACAACAAGCGCAGCAACATCAAGCGCGGGCTGAAATGGAAGGAACTCGTCACCCGGCTCGAGGGCCCCATCGTGGCCGGGCTCAACGCGATCTTCATCACCGACTGGTACTCGGAGACCGGCGACCTGCTCGCGCGCGAGCGCGACCCGATCGTCACGGTGAACGTCGAGGAGGAACTGGACTGTCAGCTCGTGCCGAGCGGGCCCGGTTTCGACAACGAGAACAACCTCAAGCTGTTCCTCGCGCTGCTCTACTACGCCACGGAACGGATCATCATCACGTCGCCGTACTTCGTGCCAGACGAGGCGATGCTGACCGCGCTGACCACGGCGGTGCAGCGGGGCATCCATGTCGAGCTCTTCGTCTCCGAGATCGGCGACCAGGCGCTCGTCTACCACGCGCAGCGCTCCTACTACGAACAACTGCTGCGCGCTGGCGTGACGATCTGGATGTACAAGGCGCCGTACATCCTGCACGCCAAGCACTTCACGATCGACGATGAGGTCGCTGTCATCGGCTCCAGCAACATGGACATGCGCTCGTTCATGCTGAACGCGGAGATCTCGCTGATGGTGCGCGGCAAGTCATTCGTCGCCGAGATGCGCGAGGTGGAGCAGGGGTACCGGGATGCCAGCAAGCAGCTCACCCTGGACGAATGGCTGAAGCAGCCGCTGCCGTCCACCATGCTCGACAACCTCGCGAGGCTGACCTCCGCCCTGCAGTGAGCCGCCGGCCGGCGGCCGGTGTCGGGTCTTCCGTGTTCGAGTCGCGCCGATTGCCCTTATGACGCAGCCCTAAGGACCATCTGAACGAGTGGAATGGATTGGGGGCCAGGCTGTGGAAAGCGGTCGCCCGGAACGCCGGCCTTCGATACGCTGGCGGCGCGATCACGAGGAGGCCTTCATGAGCCAAGAGAGCCCGAACCAGCAGACCGGTGCGTCGCAGGGCGCGGCCCCGCCGTCCGCCGCGTTCCCGCAGTCAGCTGCGGGCGAGATCCCGTCGCCGCCCGCAGGCGAGATGCCTCCTCCGCCTCCGGGCCAGACGCCGCCTCCGGCACCCGCAGCCGCCGCTCCTGCGGCGCCTCTGGCTGGGCCGTTCGCGCCGATCGGCAAGCGTGCCAGCGTGCTCGGCGCCTGGGGCGCTCGCATCGTGCTCATCGTCGTGGCGGCGTGCGCGCTCGTCTCAGTGCTGTTCATCCTGTTCGGCGCGGGCAGCGACACCCTCGGACGCGTCGTCACCACAGACATCGCGCTGATCGTCTTCGCGCTCCTGGTGTGGCTCGACACGGTCATCGGTGCGTACCGTCCCGAGTGGTTCGAGTTCGCGTCGCTGGCGACGGATGCCTACCTGCTATTGCTCTGGATCGTCACGATCTGGACGGAGAACGGCTCCGGCCCGTTCGCGCTCTGGATCGACATCTGGCGAAGCATCCTGTGTCTCATCTTCGTGCGCGGGATGCTCGCGCTCGTCGACCTCGTGCGGTTCCTGTATTCGAGGTGGGTCACGACCGTGACCCGCGCGCTCGCGTACATCTCGGGGTGCGCGTTCGGCGTCATCGGCATCATGGTGACGATTCCTGCACCCACGCCGTTCAACCACCTGTGGGACCTGGACTTCTATGGTCGTGTCGTCGCCTCCATCGCGGTGATCGCCGGCGTCGCACTCGTGCTGATCCCGCTCTGGGGACTGCTCACGGGCCGCAGCCATCGAGTGCAGCGCACGGGGTCGTCGTTCGCCTTCGTGAGCGGTGCCTACGGCCCCGGCGGCTACGGCAGCGGTGCCTTCCGCCCTGGCGTGCCGCCCGTGCCCCAGGCGCCCGGGTTCCGGCAGGGCTCAGGCCCGGTGCCTCCCGTCCCGCCTGTGCCGCAGGCGCCGGTTGCGCCGACCGCCGCGCAGCCGCAGGCCGGCGGGCCGCGGCCTGCCACGGCCGCGCACCCGCCACTCGCGTGGCCCCGCCTGGCGAACGGTGCCCCGGTTCCGGCGGGAGCCTCCGGCGCACCGGACTTCGCTGCCGTCGCGGGTGCGCCCCTGGCCTGGCCGACGTTCACGGACGGCACTCCTGTCCCGGCCGCGCCCGACGGGAGCCCGCTCTACCGCTGAACCGTGCCCAACGGTTCACCATGCCCAACGGCATGACGGCCGCCGCGCTCTGGAGCGGCGGCCGTCGTCGCGTCTACTGCCGCGGCTTCAGCCGCACGGTCGGCATGGCGGGTGCCGCGAGCGGATGCCCCGGGTAGTCCGCGACCGTGCCGAACCGGCCGGCGGCATCCGCTCCGTCGATCACCTCGCGCTGCCACTGCTCCCGCGACGCGACGACCTCGTCGTGGCTGCGGCCGATGAAGTTCCACCACATCACGATCTGTTCCCCGAGCGGCTCGCCGCCCAGCAGCAGGATGCGCGCGCCGCCGACCGACGAAAGCCGCAGTCGCGAGCGTCCGGGCGGCACGTATGCGAGGTGCCGGTGCGGCACGTCGACGCTCTCGACGGCGATGTCGCCGAGATCGAGCAGGATGCCGTGCTCGAAGTCCGGCGCTACGGCAAGATCGACGGACGCACCGGCATCCAGGTCGAGCTGAGCGCCGACGAGCGGGCTGAACACCGTCGCCCGAGCGGTTGCGCCTGCGAGCTCCCCGATGAACACACGCGCCACCACGCCGTCGCCGATCGTGGCGGGGGAGGGAACTGTTCGCTCGAAGAACGGCGCCTGCTCGCGCCAGGCGTCCGGAAGCGCGAGCCACAACTGCGCGCCGTGCAGCACGGTCGTCTCGGGAGTCGAGTCCTCCGAGTGGCTGATGCCGTGCCCTGCCGTCATGAGGTTCAGCTCGCCCGGTCGCACCATGGCGTGCGAGCCGACGCTGTCGCGATGCTCTATCTCGCCCTGGAACAGCCAGCTCACGGTCTGCAGGCCGGTGTGCGGATGCGGGGGCACGCGCATCCCGCCCGTCACGGAGACGTCGTCAGGGCCATAGTGATCGAGGAAGCACCAGCCCCCGATCGTCGACTTCGTCCGCTGCGGCAGAGTGCGGTGCACCGGCATCGCGCGCGGCCCACCCAATGGCACATCCCGCGGTTCCAGCAGCACGATTCCGGCGCCATCGGCAGCCTCGCACTCCGCCACGAGTTCCGCCGGACGGCGCTCCAGGTTGCTCATGTGCGGCATCCTACGTGCGGCGCATGTTTCGTCGGTCGAAGACCTGGCGCCATGCATCAAGCGCTACTGCCGTCACCTCGCGTTCCGGTGTGACGAGTACCCAGCGTCCAGCAGGCTGATAGCCCCATAGCTTCTCGTTCCTGCGGATGCCGGTGAACAGATCCTGCGACAGCACGCGCGACTCGGTTGGGCTGCCCGCCGAGTGTGCCAGGTAGATCAAGCGCTCGGGCCCAACGATCGCGCGTTGCACCATCCAGCCCCAGAATTCTGCAGCCTTTCGGCGACCCTGAACCCAGCCGGCTGCAGCGCAGAGCCACGATCCCGTCGGAAAAAGCACTAGCGTCGCAAAAGTAATGGGCTTGGTGAGATTCCCGAGAAAGCTCGAGTTCTGGACGAGTATCCACAGCAACGCGAGCGGCGGCATCGCCGCGACAACGAACCACACTGCTCGGCCAACGGGATGCAGGACCGGTACTCCCGCGAACACTGTCGCGAGGACGGCTACGAGGCCGAGCGGGACGAGAAGCCAGAATCTGCCTGTTCTGCTTGCGAGGTCGATCCACGGTGAGCCAACGGCCATGAAGCACGCGAAGAAGCCGAGCCAACCTAGCCCTATGCACACCCATCCCACGCTCTTCGCAAGTGTCTCGCGGCGCTGAGGACTCGCAATGAGACGGATGAAAGGGGTCCTCGCTGGCCGCCGCGTCGGTTTGGCATGAGCTGTTGGGGGTGGCGATGCATCCTCGTCAGCGCCGAGCTGCTGGTCCGCCGGAGCCGAACGGTCATCGGCTTGCCGCGGGTCCGGAGGCAATCGGCTGCGGTCGTCACCCCGGCCAGCAGCGCGCGGGATGTCCGGTTGCGGAGATCCGTTGTCCCCGTAGTAACTGTTACCCAGCTCGGAGCGCTCAGCGGCAGGGATGTACAGGTCGGGGTATCCGGGTAGCGAAAGCTTGCCGGCGAGGACGCTCAGATCGAGATCGAACTGTACATGGTCCAGGGTTTCGAACCGTGCGATCGCGCGGCGAATGTCCGCGAGTGCCTCGTCCCGGGACCAGCCGTTCACACGCTGGAGGGTGCGTATCGTGTGTTCCGTCGTCCCGCGCGCAGCTGCGCGCCCCATGTGCTGCACCGAGTGACATGCCTTGCAAAGAGCGATCAGTCGCTCGAGCCGTTGGACGTTGCGCCCGTTGCGGGTCTCGAACACCCAGATCTCATGACAATCAGGGCGCAAAGTTCTCCCGTTCACCCGTCTCCCATGCCGACCGCACACTTCGCAACGGTTCTCGGCGGCGGCGCAGACCGGCAAACGCAGGCGGTCCCAGTCCTTGTGAGAGACCAAGCCGCGCACATTCGACCCCCATGTCGTGCTGGGAAGCATGTCGGTTCTGATTCGCACCCCATCCGCCGCGTCGGGGTCGATGAGACGCACATCGTCAGGGAGCATGTTCGGCGAGCCTTTCCGTTCCTCACACACTATCGAGAGGGGCAGACATCCCTGTCCCGTGCTCGGCCCGGCTTTCCTGTCTACGCTTGTCGTTTCGCCACGTAGATTGCGACAATCTCGGGCGGGAATTCCAGCGAACACCGTCAAGACAGCCGCGGGCCGTCAGGCCAGACCGTCCCGCACCTACCATGGAGGCATGCCGCGCCCCCTCGCCCGCTCGCGCTGGTCCTCGCGCGTCGCCATCGCCTCCGTCGTCGCCGGTCTCACCGTGCTCGCGCTCGCCGGATGCTCGCAGAACTCCACGAAGCCCATCACCGACTACAAGGGTGAGCCGAAGGGAGTCGAGGCTCCCCCCAGCAGCGCCGGGGGCGCACCGTTCTCCGTGTGGCTCAAGGGCGGCGACCAGTTCACCGTCACGCTGTACGGGAGCTCGACCTGCCCGCCGGTACCGTCGCGCTTCAACCTCACGGGGCACAACAAGGTGGAGCTCACGATCCCCAAGCTCGCGAAGAACAAGGTCTGCACGATGGACTACGTGCCGCACACCACCGTGTTCGCCACCCCGAACACGATCGACCGTCACAGCGACGTCTCGGTCACGGGTCAGGGCCTCACCTGGACCCTGCAGGGCATGTCGTCGAAGTAGGCGAGCGAACCAGCGCGCGCTGCACAGTATGCGCTCGCGCCCACGCCTCGCGACGCCTTAACGCCGACGGCGAACAGCCGCCACACGAGCCGAGCCGCTTATTACCCTGATTCATAACGGGGCCGACGTGCAGGCATCCGGATGCTCGTGAGCAACACCGCGCGCATCCCGCCAGCGCTCCGCCAGCGGCCCTGCGAGGAGTGACCACATGTTTGAGAGATTCACCGACCGAGCTCGCCGCGTCGTCGTCTTGGCCCAAGAAGAGGCCAAGATGCTCAACCACAACTACATCGGAACCGAGCACATCCTGCTCGGTCTGATCCACGAGGGTGAGGGTGTCGCGGCGAAGGCCCTGGAGTCGCTGGGGATCTCGCTGGATGCCGTGCGCGAGCAGGTGCAAGACATCATCGGCCAGGGCCAGCAGCAGCCCACCGGGCACATCCCGTTCACTCCGCGTGCGAAGAAGGTGCTCGAGCTGTCGCTCCGCGAAGCGCTGCAGCTCGGACACAACTACATCGGAACCGAGCACATCCTGCTCGGACTCATCCGCGAGGGCGAAGGCGTGGCCGCACAGGTGCTCGTCAAGCTCGGCGCGGACCTCAACCGGGTGCGCCAGCAGGTCATCCAGTTGCTCTCCGGCTATCAGGGCAAGGAGCAGGTACAGGTGGGGGCGAACGAGCAGCAGAGCGCTCAGGGTGGAAGCCAGATCCTCGACCAGTTCGGCCGCAACCTCACGCAGGCTGCGCGCGAGAACAAACTCGATCCGGTGATCGGCCGTGAGAAGGAGATCGAGCGCGTCATGCAGATCCTGTCGCGCCGGTCCAAGAACAACCCGGTGCTCATCGGGGAGCCCGGCGTGGGCAAGACCGCCGTGGTGGAGGGGCTTGCCCAGGCGATCGTGCGCGGCGACGTGCCCGAGACGCTGAAAGACAAGCAGCTGTACACGCTCGACCTCGGCTCGCTGATCGCCGGCTCGCGCTACCGCGGTGACTTCGAGGAACGCCTCAAGAAGGTGACCAAGGAGATCCGCACCCGCGGTGACATCATCACGTTCATCGACGAGATCCACACCCTGGTGGGTGCGGGTGCCGCGGAGGGCGCGATCGATGCCGCGAGCATCCTGAAGCCGCTGCTGGCGCGCGGCGAGCTGCAGACCATCGGTGCGACCACGCTCGACGAGTACCGCAAGCACTTCGAGAAGGATGCCGCGCTCGAGCGCCGCTTCCAGCCCATCCAGGTCGCGGAGCCGTCGCTGCCGCACGCGATCAACATCCTGAAGGGGCTGCGCGACCGCTACGAGGCGCACCACAAGGTGTCGATCACGGATGGCGCGATCGTCGCCGCGGCGAACCTCTCCGACCGCTACATCAGCGACCGCTTCCTGCCCGACAAGGCCATCGACCTGATCGACGAGGCCGGCGCGCGGCTGCGCCTGTCGATCCTGTCCGCCCCGCCGGAGCTCCGCGAGTTCGACGACAAGATCGCGAAGGTGCGCGAGCGCAAGGAGTCGGCGATCGAGGAGCAGGACTTCGAGAAGGCCGCCGCGCTGCGCGACGAGGAGAAGAACCTGCTCGGCGAGCGGTTGCGGCTCGAGAAGCAGTGGCGCTCGGGCGACGTGAAGACGACCGCCGAGGTCGACGAGGGGCTCATCGCCGAAGTGCTGGCGCAGGCCACGGGCATCCCGGTGTTCAAGCTCACCGAGGAGGAGTCCAGCCGCCTCGTCTTCATGGAGAAGGCGCTGCACCAGCGAGTCATCGGCCAGGAGGAGGCCATCTCGGCGCTCTCCCGCACGATCCGCCGTCAGCGTGCCGGTCTGAAGGACCCGCACCGCCCGTCCGGCTCGTTCATCTTCGCCGGCCCGACCGGTGTCGGAAAGACCGAGCTGGCCAAGGCGCTCGCCGAGTTCCTGTTCGACGACGAGTCGGCGATGATCTCGCTCGACATGTCCGAGTACGGCGAGAAGCACACGGTCTCCCGCCTGTTCGGCGCCCCTCCCGGCTTCGTCGGCTTCGAAGAGGGCGGTCAGCTCACCGAGAAGGTGCGCCGCAAGCCGTTCAGCGTCGTCCTGTTCGACGAGATCGAGAAGGCGCACCCCGACATCTTCAACTCGCTCCTGCAGATTCTCGAGGAGGGGCGTCTGACGGATGGCCAGGGTCGCGTCGTCGACTTCAAGAACACGGTCATCATCATGACGACCAACCTCGGAACGGCAGCGATCTCCGGCGGACCCGTCGGTTTCCAGGCCGAGGGCGACGCGGGCAGCCAGTCCGGCTACGACCGCATGCGCGGGAAGGTGAACGAGGAGCTGAAGAAGAACTTCAAGCCCGAGTTCTTGAACCGCGTCGACGAGATCATCGTGTTCCCGCAGCTCGACAAGAGCGAGCTGCTGCAGATCGTCGACCTGTTCACGAAGCGCCTCGGCGAGCGGATGCTCGACCGCGACATGACGATCGAGCTCACGCAGCCCGCCAAGGAGCGACTCATCGAGGTCGGATTCGATCCGGCACTAGGCGCCCGCCCGCTGCGTCGCGCCGTGCAGCACGAGGTGGAGGACCGGCTCAGTGAGAAGATCCTGCACGGCGAGCTGAACGCCGGCGATCACGTCACGGTGGACTTCCAGAACGGCGAGTTCGTGTTCACGACCGCCGCCCGCAAGGACCCGGTGGGCGCGATCGCGGCCGGCCCGGTCGGCACCGGTGCGGCCACCCCCGACCTGGCGGCAGGACTGTAAACGCACAACGAGACGCGGGATCGACCAGCAGGTCGGTCCCGCGTCTCGTTGCGTGCGAGGCGCGCTCCGCCTTCCCCGAGGGTGCGGGTTCTTCCGCTCAAGGGTCCGGGTTCTTCTCCGCGAGAGCGCGTGTTCTTCCGTCCGCGGGTGCGGGTTCCTCCGCCTTAGAGCGCGGCGCTTCCTTCCCGCAGTGCTATCAGCCGGCAGCGTCGTCGAGCTTCTTCTCGACCGAGCCGAGGGCATCCGAGATCTTGTCGCCGGCGAGGTTCGCCGCCGAGCCGACCACATCGCCGACGCTGTTCGCGACGTTCTGCACGGCAGGGGAGTTGGCGATCCTCCGCGCGTTCTCGCGCAGCCGTTCGTATCCTTTGCGGCCCGCTCGCGCGCCGAGGATGTAGCCGACGACCACGCCGGTGGCGAAGATGATGATCTTCATCGCTGTCCCTTCGAGTTCTCGCGCGCTTGAGGCACGCGCGTTCTCTCAGCATCCTGCTGCCGGCCGTCGCTGTCATCCCCCTTGCGCTCCTCCCCGATGCGGCGGCGGATGACTGCGCCAGGTTGCGCTCGGCAACACCGCCTATTCTGAAAAGCGTGGCAGACCTCCTCACCGAGCCGATCTCGACGACCGAGTTGCGCGGGTTCCGCGTGCGCCGCGCCCGCACGGGGGATGTGCCACGCATGCAGCAGCTCGTGCAGCCGCTGGTCGAGCGACGCATCCTGCTCGGCAAGGAGCGTGTCGCGCTGTATGAGGCTCTGCAGGAGTTCCGGGTCGCCGAAGATCTCGACGGTGAGCTGATCGGGTGCGGTGCCCTGCACGTGCTGTGGGAAGACCTGGGCGAAGTGCGCACCCTCGCGGTCGCCGACGAATGGCGCGGTCGGGGCGTCGGACACGCCATGCTGGAGCGTCTCGAGTACGACGCGACCGGGCTGGGTCTGAGCCGACTGTTCTGCCTGACGTTCGAGGTGCGGTTCTTCTCGCGTCACGGGTTCGAAGACATGGGTCACGAGACCGTCGATCCGGATGTCTACAACGAGCTCCTGCGCAGCCGGGACGAGGGCGTCGCCGAGTTCCTGGATCTGGCGCGAGTGAAGCCGAACACGCTCGGCAACACCCGCATGATCAAACATCTCTAGCTGGGCGTGGTGCGCTGAGCCACCTGGCCCTCAACGAAAGTGGCGTCCGATACCACGCTGGCGTCTGCGAATTGCCCGTTTCACCCGGCGAGTTGCCTCAGGTGCCGCATGGGTGCCGCTTAGCCTGATGGCATGTCGAGCCTGAAGCATCCGGTCGGCCCGCAGTCGAGCAGGGTGTACTGGCGACGCCGGCTGGTGGTGGGGCTGGCGTTGCTGGCGATCGTGGTGGTGATCCTGTTGATCGTGTTCGCGCCTCGTGGCAAGTCGGATGCCACGGCTCCCGTGGCGACCCACACGGCGACGACCTCGACGTCGAAGGCCACCTCGACGCCGAAGGCCACTACGAATCCGAAGGCCACCACGAATCCGGCGACCGTCCCGACGACGAAGGCGACGGCGAGCGGCAAAGCGTGTGCGGCATCCGCGATCGACGTCGAAGCGATCACTGATGCCAACAGCTACGGGCCGGGGGTTCAGCCGCAGCTCTCGTTCTCGATCACGAACACCGGCACGAAGGCGTGCACGTTCGACGCCGGAACGGCGAAGCAGGTGTTCACGATCACGAGCGGCAACGAGGTGTATTGGAAGTCGACCGACTGCCAGACGAACCCGGTTGACACAGTCATCCTGCTGGAGCCCGGGAAGACTCTCACCTCGAACCCAGTTGCGTGGGATCGCACGCGTTCCGATCCGTCGACGTGCAGCGAGAAGCAGCGACAGGCGGTGCCGGCTGCTGGTGCGTCGTATCACCTGAAGGTGCAGGTGGACGGCGTCACCTCGAAGACGACGAAGCAGTTCCTGCTGAGCTGAACTGCGGGCGTCCAACCGAGCTGAGGTGGGCCAAGCGCTGTGGCCGTTAGAACGCGGCGTCGAGCTCCCGGTCGAAGTCGCTGAGGCCGGTCGCGAACGCGATGCGAAGCGCCGCGCCAATGCTGCCCACGTCGCCGTCGATGCGCTCCTTGAAGCCCATGCGATTGGCCTCGCCCACTCGCTGGCGTGAGCCGGAGACCGCACGCACCTCGCCTGCGAGGCTGATCTCGCCGAACGCGACCGTCGAGTGCGCGATCGCCTTGTTCCGCACCGCAGATGCCACCGCGATGGCGATCGCGAGGTCGGCCGCCGGCTCCGTGAGCCGGACTCCGCCCACCGTCGACACGTAGACATCCTTGTCGGAGACGCGGACGCCGGCCCGCTTCTCGAGCACCGCGAGCAGCATTGCCAGGCGTGCGGCATCCACTCCGCTCGTGACCCGGCGCGGGTTCGGCGCGGAGGTGTCGATCACGAGGGCCTGCACCTCCACGGGGATGGCGCGCTTGCCCTCCATCGCCACCGTCACGCAGGTGCCGGATATCGGTGTGGTCGTACGGCTGAGGAACAGACCGCTCGGGTCGGGAACCTCGACGATGCCGTCGCCGGACATCTCGAAGCATCCGACCTCGTCCGTCGGCCCGAACCGGTTCTTGAGCGCACGCACGAACCGCAGCGCCGTCTGCCGGTCGCCCTCGAACTGACACACCACGTCGACGAGGTGCTCGAGCACGCGCGGCCCAGCGACCTGACCGTCTTTGGTGACGTGGCCGACGAGCAGAATCGGCAGGTTGCGCTCCTTCGCCACGCGGATGAGCGTGCTCGCCACCTCGCGCACCTGGCTCGGCCCGCCCGCGATGCCGTCGAGCGACGGGCTCGCGACGGTCTGCACCGAGTCGACGATGACCAGCTGCGGATCGATCGCGTCGATCTGCCCGATCACGGCGGCGAGATCGGTCTCGGCCGCGAGGTAGAGGCTGGGCTGCAGCGCTCCGGTGCGCTCCGCGCGCAGCCGCACCTGACCTGCTGACTCCTCTGCCGAGACGTACAGCACGCGCGACTTCGCCGCCGCCGTGCGGGAGGCGACCTCGAGCAGCAGGGTGGACTTGCCGACGCCCGGCTCGCCCGACAGCAGGATCGCCGCGCCCGGCACGATGCCGCCCCCGAGCACGCGATCGAACTCGCCGACTCCGCTCGTCCAGTGGAAGACGGCATCCGTTCCGATGTCGGTGATCGGGACGGCAGCCCGGTCATCCGTAATGTGCGTGGGCGTCACGCGAGTGGATGCCTGCACCGCCTCCGACATGGTGTCCCACGCCTGACAATCGCCACATCGGCCCACCCACTTGGCCGTCGTCCAACCGCACACGGTGCAGCGGTACCCGCCCTGCGTTTTCGCCATGAACCCTCCGACCGTGCTGTGGGATGCCTGTTCGACCCGGATTCAGGCTAGGCGGCACCACCGACGTCGCCTGTCCCGAAGGGCGGAGTTGTGCAAGGCCAACCGCTGTGGAGAACCGCAAGGCCTGACGTATGTCGGTGGTCCTCTGCATCATGTGGGCATGACTGATCAGTTCTTCACGCTCGAAGACGGGCGCCGCCTCGGCGTCAATACGCACGGCAATCCCGTCGCCGACAGAATCGTGGTGTTCTGCCACCCGGCGCCGGGGAGCGGTGTGTTCGATCCCGACCCGACGGTTTCGCAGCAGTCCGACGCACACATCGTGGCGCTCGACCGGCCGGGTTACGGCTCGTCCGACCCGTTGCCCTCCGGTGTCTGGCCGTCCGTCGCCCGTGCTGCGGACGACATCGCCCAGTTCCTCCGTGCGAGGTCCGAGATCGGCATGTCGCTCGGCGAAGGAGCGGACAAGGGCATCTCGGTCGTCGGATGGTCTGCGGGAGGCAGGGTGGCGCTCGCGCTGGCGGCGAGGCATCCGCAGCTCATCTCCCGCGTTGCAGTGGTCGGCACGCCCGCTCCGAACGACGCGGTGGAGTGGATCCCCAAGCCGTTGGCCGAACAGAGCGAGGCGCTGTCGCATCTGCCGGCGGAGGAGGCGTTCGAGACGCTGACGGATGCCTTCGCACACGAGGCAGCGGCGCGTGGCTTCCAGCCCTCCGACCCGCCGCCGCTCTCGGTGCTGGGCGTGCGTGACGTCGATGACGCGGTGCTCGATCGACCGGGCGTGCGCGACCGGCTGGAGATGATGCTTCAGGATGCCGTACGACAGGGTTCGATCGGCCAGGTGACGGACCTGCTCGCGTATACGGCGCATCCGTGGGGCTTCGATCTGGCCGACGTGAAGGCGCAGACGCTGCTCGTGTACGGCAGTGAGGATGCCATCGGCCCAGAGCACGGCGACTGGTACGCGTCGCAGTTGGCGAACGTGACGCGCGACGACGTCGACGGGGTCGGACACCTCGCGATCGTGCCCGCCTGGAAGCGCGTGCTCGACTTCCTCACCGACGGGCGGCATCCGCTCGCGCGCTGAGCACTCGATCGACGCGCTCATCGACGAAAGGCGCGAATGCGGATGCCCACAACTCGTATCCGCGATCGTTCGGGTGGAAGCGGTCGCCGGCGAACAGCGTCAGCGCGCCGAGGATGCCCGCCCGCTTCGTCGTCGCGTGCAGCGGCGCGACGGTGAGGTCGCGCTCGCGGCAGAGACGGTGGACGATCTCGTTCGCCGCGGCCACCCTGCGTTCGTTGCCCGGCAGATAGGAGTAGGGGAGCTCAGCGACGATGGCGTGCGGCGGCAGCGCGTCGAGCACGGTGGTCAGTGTGGCTTCGAAATTGACGGCATCCCATGAGGCGATGTCGTTGGCGCCGATCGACACTGTCACGATGTCCAGCCGCTGCTTGGCCAGCCGAGGCAGCTGGTAGTCGACCGCCTGGGCGACCGTCGCGCCGGAGACGCTGAGGTTGCTCGTGCGCACGCTGAGACCGCTGCGATGCGCGATGCGTTCGGCAAGGATGCCCACGTAGCCGCGACCCGGTTCGCTCGCCCCGATCCCTTGTGCGGCGCTGTCACCAAGCGCGACGTACAGCAGTTCGCCCTCGGCTTTCGCGCGAGCGCGCCACCACGCGGAGTTGACGGGAAGCGTCTCGTTCAGTGCCGCGGCCGCGAGCTTGCGGCGTTTGGACAGCGACCGCACGAGCGCCGTTCCCCCGACGACGAGTGCTGCCATGCAGGATGACGCGACCAGCGCGACCTTGACGGGTGCGGGCATCCGTCGTTTCCTGCGCATCGATCCAGCGTATGCCGCTGCCGCTGGGCCGAGACTACGGATGCGGCGGCGACGCTACGGACCCGGCGCCGACGCTACGGATGTGGCGCCGACGCTACGGTGAACGGCCATAGTGTCGCCGCCCAGATCGTAGTCCGGCCCCTTTCCTGGGAGGCTCCTACTTCGCTCACGTCAATTGGATGCCCGCGCCGCCGTCGCGTACAGTAGACGGCGGTACCGTGTCCGAGCGGCCGAAGGAGCATGTCTCGAAAACATGTGATGGTGCAAGCCATCCGTGGGTTCAAATCCCACCGGTACCGCCATCTGCGAAAGCCCCGAACTCCCAGAAAGCACTGGGATGTCGGGGCTTTTGCTTTGCCGTCCACTACCGTTTCACGACAGATTTGACGTCGATCGAGCCGGCTCGAGCCTGATTCAAGGCCACTGCGACAGCGTCAAACCTTCATCGAACAGGTCGGCGTATACGTCGAGGTTCATCGCAGCGGACGCGTGTCCGAGCATTCGTTGCACAGCCTTTACGTTCGCTCCGGCACTGATCGCCAAGCTCGCCGCGGTATGCAGGCTGCGCCGAACGGCCTTCGTTCAACGCGTACTTCTGATGTGGGTAACGCGGGACCTACGTTTCCGCCGGGACACACTTCCTCTTCAATGGGTGGTCGGCGTCTTCGGTTCTTGTTCGCCCTGCCGGTTACGCTGGCGGGCATGTGCGGGCCTTTCGCGATGGATCCCGTGTTGATCGTGCGCGAGCGGGCGGATCCGGGAACCGGTGAACTGCGCCGGACCGTTGATGAGGCGGTGTGGGACTTCCGTCCGGCATTCATGCGGGACTCGAAACGACCGAACTTCAACGCCCGTATCGAAACGGTCGCGTCCAATGGGCTCTTGAAGGGCGCCTTCGCCTCGGCTAGGGCGTTGGTGCCGATGCGCGGCTACTACGAGTGGACTGGCGAGCTGAATGACGGCCTTTGGCAGCACCTTGTTGTTCCGCATCTCCAGCCACGTGTCCTGGTCATAACGGATCGGCGGCGGATCGATCATGAATCGAACATACGTTCGATATCGTGCTGATTCAAGTTGCCAACCAGTAAGGCACCCAACGTTGACACGATCAATCCGCAGGGAGCGAGCGGAGCCGAGGTACGTAGCTAATGTCTGCTTGCAGGAGAGCGTTGCCGTGACTTGGGTCACAATGCGCGAACCTCGCGATTGAGGACGTGGCGACCAGTTGCGTTGACCCTTGTCGACGGCCGCCAACGCCAGCTGGGACGTTGGCATCGTCATGAATGGCGCGGTTGTAGTGCTCGCAGCCGCGTGCTTGCTGCCGGGGCTCGTCCGGCACCTGCCCGTATCTTGGCCACGTCCGAACGAGACTCGACGCCGGCGGCGTGATTGAGGGGAACCGGAAAAGGCCCAGTTCCCGGCTCCTCGGGAGTCGTTCGAAGTGACCCGGGACATAGTCGCGGCTATTGCATGACATTGCTGAAGCGATACACCGCCCTCAGACACTTCGAGAATCTGCAGCTAACGATGATTCGCGACCGGTCTTTCACGCACGTTGCTCGATCTCCTCTAACCCGGAGATCGGCGGCCGTCAACTGCGACCGTCGTTCGTCGGCTCATTGTGGTCTCGCCAGGGCTGCGTCCTGTCGTCGTACTCGGCTGTCCATTCATCGGTGCCGGGCCGCTCGACGATGACGTCCCCCTCCCAGCCGTCGGCCTCACGTCGTACGCCTTCGACCCTCGTGCCGCTGTGACGGCTCAGTACAACTAGGTCCGCCGACAGCGCGGCACTAGAGTTCCGGCATGGCCGACCACCGGATGCTTTCCCTGTCTTGGGATCTGGGACCGCGCACCGATTTCAGCAACGTCGCCGCGATCTTTGCGCACCTAAACGCCGCCGTGCTTTTCGCTACCGATCTACAGACGACAGTCGATCGCCAGGACGCAGCCGCGCAAATACTTCAGAACCGTTCGGATTTGCCGTAGGCTTTCACGTCGCAGAGGCCCTTGAGTTCGTGATTCCGCACTTCTCGGAACACGAGTACCGCGAAGCTCTCGACGAGCTTGGGCGCGAAATTCCGCGGGCGCGTCGGTTGCGAGCCAAGTACTCGAACCCACTCGACATCAAGCTCGACCTCAACTTCGACTTCCTCTCCCGGATACTCGAAATCATCCGAGATTGGGGGAGCGGACGCCGGGCTGCAGCGGCTCGCGCCAGCATCCTAGAAGATGAGGCACTGAGAAAACGTGCACTTACGAACGCACTGGTTGAACGAATCCCGGAGCTGACTGCCGCGCAGCTCCAAGTGCTACTACAGGACGCGCCCGCTGCCGACCTCCTGGCCCTTGCTGAGTCGTCATTCGAAATCGAGCTGGCGAGCGTAGCTGAGGCGTAACCCGGCCGGCCGCGGTGTCAGTTGAACTGGATATGCGCCGTCCCCGACCAAACGTCGTCGGCACTGCCATCGTGAAGTACGCCTTCGTCGCTGTTCGTCGATTGGTAGGATTCAGGCGAGCGACGGGCGATGCGTACCGCAGAACGGGCCTAGGGTCGCATCGGTGTCAGTGTCTCAAGCGCGGGGTATCGCCGCGACGACGTCGATCTCGAAGCGCATCGGGCCGAGGCAGCCCAGGAGCGTTGTGCGTGCTGGCAGCGGTTCCATGAAGTGGCGAAGGTATATTTCGTTGAACTCGGTCAGATCAGCCGGATCGCCGAGGTAGCAACGGGTCTGCACCACATCGGCCAGCGTGCATCCGGTCTCACCGAGCAGCCTAACCACGCCTGCCAAGGAGTCCATCATCTCCTCTTCGAGGGTGCCCGGTAGATAGCGGGCGTTCCGGTCGACACGTGCCTGGCCGGAGACGAAGACTAGACCGCAGGCGACGCGACCGGGGGAGAAGGGTTGGCGCAGCTCTGGACGCAGGGGATCGCGGATGACCGCTGGAACGTTCGTCATGAAACCAACTCGCTCACTGCCGCAAGGGCGTCCCCGAAGACAGACACCGTCGAATCGATGTCTGCTCGCGTGTGCACCGTCGACAGATACCAGCGACCACCCGGGAGGGCGAAGACTCCGCGGCGCAGCATCTCGACAAGGACCATGTCATATCGTCGCTGGTCGGATCGGAAGTAGCTCAGGCCGTCGCCATCCGCGATCTCGAGTGAACACTGCACTACGGGGCCGACGTGGGTGACCAGACCACGCACGTGTGCGATGTCGAGCTCATGGCGAAGACCGTCCGCGAGCGCGCGTCCGCCTTCTTCGAGCAGGTCGTATGTTCCCGGCCGGCCGAGCGTCTCGAGCGTTGCACGGGCGGCGGCGAGCACGAGCGGTCCTCCGTTGTAAGTACCCGCGTGCGTAACGCCGTTCAGGGTGAGGTCGATGAGGTCGCCACGCCCTGCGACTGCAGCCACGGGATATCCGTCGGCGATGGCCTTGGCGAAGACGAGGAGATCCGGTGTCACGCCATAGCGTTCTGCCGCGCCACCGTACGCGATCCGGAAACCGGTGATCACTTCGTCGAAGACCAGCACGGTGCCGGTTTCGTCGCAGAGCTGGCGCAGGCCCGACAGATATCCCTCGGGTGGCTCGACGACTCCGGAGTTGCAGAGCACGGGTTCGAGGAACACGGCAGCGAGATCCAGCGAGCGATCTGTCAGGGCCGCACGTGCGGCGTCTAGATCACCGAACGGCAGTAGTGTCGCGTCGTCCAGGGAATGCTGACTCTGACCGCGCGTCCCGGCCCGGTCGAAGCGGTGGTCGGCGTCGGGTCGGTAGCCGAGGAGAAATGTGTCGGACCAACCGTGATAGTGGCCGACCATTTTGACGAAGCGCTGCCGCCCCGTTGCAGCCCTAGCAAGCCTGAGTGCGATCTGATCGGCCTCGGAGCCGGTGTTCGACCAGAGCACGCGTTCGGCGCCTGGGACAGCGGCCGTCACCATCTCGGCCACTTCGAACTCGGCGCGGTGATTCGCGCCGTAGGTAGCTCCCTTCGTCGCCTGCTCGATTACTGCTCGAGTGACATCGGGGTGGGCGTGGCCGAGGATGACCGGCCCCCAGCCCAGTACATAGTCGACGTACCGGTGACTATCGACATCGAACAGATATTGCCCCTCACCGCGCTCGAAGTACAGTGGGTGGGGCTTCATCTGCGCGCGAAGGCCGGTCGATACGCCGCCGGCGCCGACGGTTCGTCTCGCTCGGTCTAATAGTGCGTCTGATGTCGGCCAGGATTCGATGAGCTGCATTGAGAGTCGCTCCTCACGGTAGGCGGTGATGGTACGCAGGTGCCGCAGTCTCGGGCTCGAATGGAAGCATCGGCACCCGACGATGCCGATATGTCAGGCGGTCCAGGCTGGCGGCGCTTGCACCAGGAGTGTCCACGGCGACGCATTCACCGGTGACCGGACCGTACCCGGCTAGCGGGGAGTGGACGCCCTTCGCGATAACGACGTCGAGCGCTTCCAGGTCGACACCGGCGATCTGAAGCTGGACGGGCGTCACCGGCATCACGGCGTCGGATGTGAGCAAGACCAGCTGCTCGGTGTCGAGCCGGATGAGCACAGACGGGCCCGCTTCGTGATGTTCGAGCCCTGCATGTACGGGTCCTGTCGCGGTGAAGCGGCCGTCGTGTCGTGCGAGCACCGCCACCTGTGCGGTCAGCGGTGGCCCCACGGAAGGATCCGACCAGCCTCCGAACGTGAGCTCAAAGGAGGTGCCCGGCTCGACAGCGTTGCAGCGCGTTACCGCCATCGGGTCTACGACTATCGCGGCTAGCCGGCGGATGTCGAGCCGTCGGGCGGCATGGAGTAGTACCACCGAGTCTCCGGCGGATCCAGCGCCGATGTTGTCCCCGACGTCCAGAACGAGGGTGGGGCCCTCATCCGTTCTCGGAGGCAGTGACGTCATCGCTGCGTCGGTGTCGGGCGCGGTCGCTGACAGGAGTTCACGCTGGGCCCATACAAATTCGGCGAGTTCGTCGGCATACCGTTGCGCGGCGTCCTGATCGCCGTTTGTAATGACGATGGCCCTCATGCCCATTTCGGGAACGTCGGCATAGGGATAGCCCTCTGTCACTACCGCAGAGAGCACGCCTTCGCGTTTCTGCACGCGTTCGGCCGCGGCGACGATCGATCTCATCGGCTCCATGCCTGTGTTCTGCTGGAGGATGTTGGGCACTGCCGGGATCGTCGTGCAGCCGATCGTAGGGCGAACCTCGTGGCGAGCGGTGGCGATAGCGAGCTCCGCGATCCGGCGCCCTTGCTGGCGAGGATCCACGTGCGGATTGGTCTGGTAGGCGTTCAGCAGGTCGACTGAGTCGAGCATGAGGTCGGAGACATTGGCATGAAGGTCGAGTCCGGTGGCAAGCACCGTGCCGGAACCGACGATGTCCCGGTACCTCGCCAGCATGTAGCCGTCGGCGTCGAGACAACCTTCTGCAACACATGCTCCGTGCTGCATCGCTAGGACCACGTCCAACCGTCCCGCCGAGGCGAGGCACTCACACATCGCATCCACCTCGGCTTTGAACGCTTCGGCCGCGATGGGTGGACCCGGGATGCACATCACCGTGCGCAGCGGAATCAGTTCGACGTCATTCTCCGCGACATCTAGGAAGCCGCTCATCGTAGCCGTGCCGTCCCGGAAACGATGCACGATCTCTTCACCGACGAGGATGCCGAAGCGTGCTAGATCACTGCGATCGAGCAGCGGTGTTGTGAAGGTGTTTGCTTCGTGCCACAAGCCGAGCAAGCCGACGCGCAAACGACTGCGATCCGACGCCTTCCGCACGTTAGGACCCCGACTTCCGCGTCGCGCCGGAGCCGCATCATCGCGCTCCACAGCGCTCCGGTGCGTTGCACTCAATAAAACGGCGTGTTCCGCTGTGTGGATACGATGTTGACATCTCGCGAACGCGTTGTCAATTCGTCCTGGGCCTAGGCGGGAACCATGTCGATCAGCTGTTGAAGTGGCGCGAGATGGTGGCCGCTGCCACGGCCAGCTTTCGCGCCACGGACGGAACATCGTCTCTTCCCAGCCGGCTGGCAGGGGCGCTGATGCTGATCGCCGCGGGCAGGGGAACCCGTGGGATCGCCACCGCTATACACAAGGCGTCCGCCTGATTTTCAGCATCATCCAGGCCATAGCCCTGTTTCCGCACTCGCTGCAGCTCTCGATCGAACTGGTTGATGTCGGTGATCGTTCTCGGGGTGATCGCCGGCAGCCCGGCGGCATCGAGAATTGCCAGGATGCGTTCCGGTGGGAGTTCGGCACACATCGCTTTGCCTAGTGCCGTCGCGTGCACCATTCCGCGTTCGCCGGGACGAGCTGCCACGCGCATGATCTGAGGACTCTCGAGGACGAGTTCATGGACGACGCTCGTGCCCTCCAGGATGCCGAGGTTGGTCGTCTCGCCAAGCTGATCGCGCAGCTTTTCGAGCGTGGGTTGCGCCACAGCGGCTAGGCGTATCCGACTGCTGTCCGGTTGATTCCCGAAGGCTTGTCCGAGGCGGAAAAGGTTCCCCTCCGAGTCTCGCTCGACGAAGCGTCGTTCTTCTAGGGTGCCGAGGTAGCGGAAGGCAGTGCTGCGCGGCATGTCAGTCATTGCCGCGACCTCGGAGAGCGTCGCTCCGAGGGGGGCGGCGGCCAGCGCGTCCAGGATGTCGCAGACGCGCTGAACCGAGCGACTCGAGTAGGAGTTGTCCACGGACTTCGCGTCCAGCTGTCGAGTTGCCATAGTGCATCCCTCCTCGGCGACGCGAGTGGCGTCGCCCTAGCGGCATGGTATCCGCCGCGCCGTTTCGACCTCCGGATGTCACCCGAACGACAAGAAGCCGCTGTTTCCTGTTGACAAGGGTGACTGAGTCGGAGCTAATATCAACGATACCGGAATCGCGTGTTTCACGTAGTGGAATATCGGTAAAAGCTACGGGGGCAATGGTGCCTCCGTCGACATGAACTGAGAGGCGTCCCATGTCACCATTGACCCGAACCCGGGTGCTTGCCGTTGTTGTTGCCGGGACAGCGGCTCTCACTTTGGCGGCCTGCACAGCACCGGGAAGCGTTCCCTCGTCATCCTCTGCATCAGGGTCGACGACATCGTCAGTATCCGGCGACATCCACTTCCAGCTCTACCAGCAGCCAGACAGCTTCAATCCGTTCACCGCCTTGAACGGCGCCGACCAGCAGATTGCCGGGCTCCAGTATCGCCCGCTGCTGCTCCAGGGCGCCTCGGACTACATCCCGGTGCTCGCCAGCTCGTGGTCCTCCAATAGCAACGCCACCGTCTGGACGTTCCACCTGGCCTCCACGAAGTGGAGCGACGGCACCCCGTTCACGGCGGCCGATGTCGTCTATAGCTTCGACACGTACACGAACCCTGCGACGAAGTCGACGTATGCCGGCACCTTCGCCGGCGTGGTGGGCGCAGCGGACTTCACTTCGGGGAAGGCCAAAGACATCAGCGGGATCACCGCACCGAACGACCACACCGTCAAGATCACGCTCGCTGCTCCGAACGCTTCTTTCGTGGGCGGTCTAACCAACCTCAACATCGTCCCGAAGCACATCTTCGAGTCCATCGATCCGGCCACGTTCTCCGGAAGCCAGATGTTCCATGAGCCGAGCGTTGGAATCGGACCGTACACCTTCTCCAAGTGGGTGAATGCCGGAGAGATCGAGTTCGTGCCGAACAAGATGAGTGCAGAACGGCATCCGCTCGCACATATCTATGCGCAATACGAGACGGGCAGCACCGCCGAGGCGCAGCTTCAGACGGGTGAGATTGACATCGCTCAAGTAGCCGCCGCGGACGTTGCTCAGTTGAAGGGAAGCTCAGGCGTCAACATCGTCGAATCGACCGGCAACAGTGTCATGTCGCTGTGGACCGCCCTGGACAACGGCCTCCTGTCTAACGCGAAAGTCCGTCAGGCGATCCTCTATGCGATCGATCGCCAGTCGATCGTGAAGAACGTTCTGGCTGGCCACGCCACAGTCCCGCAGACGATGATCTTCAAGCCCAGCTGGGCGCTGCCAAAGAACCTCGTGGACTACAGCTACAACCCCACGAAGGCGAAAGAGCTGCTCAAGGCGGCCAACTGGAACCCGAGCACGCCGGTCAACCTGGACATCGTCCCCGGGCAGGCCGACCGCGACGCTACGATGACGATCATCGCCGGCGAACTCCAGGCGGTCGGAATCAACGCGAAAGTCACTCAGCTTCAGCCTGCCCAGGTCAGTGCCCTCGTTTCCACCGACCGTAAGGATTTTGACCTCCTGATCACCGTGCTCGCGGTGAACCCCGCCGATCCGGGTGCGACCATCAGTCAGCGATACACGACCACGGGCACACTTAACATCTCCAAGTACTCGAATGCTCGGGTCGATCAGCTGTCGGCCGAAGGAATGTCGACCTCAAACCAGAGCAAGCGGCAGAGCATCTACAAGCAGATCAATTCGATCCTCAATGGAGATGTGCCATCCATTCCCCTGTACGTCGAACAGTCCATCTGGGGCACGACATCCCGGGTGCACGGATTCGATCCGATCACGGCGCTCCAGACGGCCGAGAACTGGACAGTGTCGTCGAAGTGACAGCATGACGGCATTCACCGGGATGACGGGTGGGCTGCGGGACTCTGCAGCCCACCCGGACACGTGAAGGGAGGTGAGCGACGGTGATCGTCTACGTCGTCAAGCGAATTGGGATGGGGATTGTCACACTCTTCGGCATCAGCATCGCGCTATTCGGACTGCTACATCTGGTGCCGGGCAACGCGACCGATCTCTACATCAACCCGCTCACATACCAGGGGAACGTCGAGGCCGCCCAGGCCGCTATGGCGAAGGAGCTCGGGCTTGACCAGCCTCTCCCGGTGCAGTACGTGAAATGGCTGGCCCAGGTGCTCCAGGGCCACCTCGGCACGTCGTATCAGACGGGCCAGCCGGTGACTCAGGTCATCGGCGAACGGCTGGGAGCCACGCTGTGGCTGACCGGGACCGGACTGATCGTGGGCCTCGCCATCGGAATCGTCTTCGGTATCATCGCGGCGCTGAGGCGCAATACCGTGACCGATCAGCTCATTCAGGGCAGCTCGCTTCTGGGGCTTTCCGTACCAGTGTTCTTCCTCGGCATGATCGGGATGTACGTGTTCGGGATCACGCTGAGATGGCTGCCCACGGCGGGCATGAATACGCCGGGCGGCGGGTGGGGCGGGCTCTTCCAGCACCTGATCATGCCCGCCGGCTGTCTCGCTGTCGCCTCGGCCGCGACCTTCGTGCCCTGGGTGCGCACGAACATGCTGGACGTGCTCGGGAAGGACTTCCTCCTGACGGCGCGGTCCAAGGGGCTTCGACCCTCCCGGATCGTGTTGCGGCACGCGTTCTACAACTCGCTGGTTCCGCTCGTGAACATCGTCGCCATGAACATCCCGCTCATGTTCGGCGGCGCGGTCATCATCGAGACTCTGTTCGCGTGGCCCGGCACAGGGCAGATGGCGATCAACGCGATCACCAATCGCGACTATCCGGTCCTGATGGGTTTCGACATGATGATCGCGATCCTCGTCGTCATCTCGAACCTGCTGGCCGATGTGGTGACGGCCGCGATCGATCCGCGGGTGCGGTTCCGATGATCCCAGCACAGATCGAAGATCGGGGAGTCTTCTATGACATCTGAACGACTCGTGGTCGGCCTCTCATCCCCGTCTGCGCTGGAGTTCGACGACGCCGAGCTGACAGTGGCGCGCATCAGTCGCGCTCGTGCGGCGTGGCGGCGGTTCACCCGGCTGCGCCTGGCGCTTCCCGCCGCCATCGTCCTCGCGCTCGTCATCGCCTTCTGCCTGCTCGGGCCCGTGCTGTACCCGGTGAACCCGAATACCGTCGACCCCTCCCTCTTTCAGCAAGGACCCTCAGCAGCGCACCCGCTGGGAACGGACAACGCGGGTCGCGACGTGCTCGCCCGACTCATGTACGGCGGTCGGACCTCGCTCTTCATCGGATTCACCGCCGCCCTGGGAGCGAACCTCATCGGCCTGCTTCTGGGGGCGGTCGCCGGATACCTCGGCGGCGCGGTCAACGGCTTCCTGACCCGTTTCGCGGAGGTGCTGCAGGCGTTCCCCATTCTCATCGTGATCATCAGCGTCGCCGCCCTGACGGGTCCGAGCATCACGCTCCTGATCGTGCTGGTCTCGCTGCTCGACTGGGCTGCGGCGTTCCGCGTGGTCCGCAGCATCACCATGACGCTTCGCGACCAGGAGTCGATACAAGCGGTGACCGGTCTTGGCGCGAGCAACACACGCATCGTGCTGCGTCACGTCCTGCCTGCGATGCTCGGACCGTTCATCGTGATGTTCACGCTGGGAACCGGCAACATCATCATGCTTGAGGCCGGTCTGTCGTTCTTGGGCCTGGGTGTGCCGCCGCCCACAGCGAGTTGGGGGTCGATGCTCAGCGCTGCGGAGTCGCTCTCGATCCTGGCTCGGATGCCGTGGTTGTGGTTGCCGCCGGGCGTCGCCATCCTCGTCACCGTACTGGCCGTCAACTTCGTCGGTGACGGCCTCCGCAACGTCGTCGACCCGAGACAGGCACGATGATGGTCACGACACAGCACTCCACGGCTCCTCTCCTCCGAGTCCGCTCGCTGACCACCGAGATCACCACTGCCGGCGGCATCGTTCGAGCGGTCAACGGCGTCGACTTCGATCTGGGTCACGGGGAGACTCTGGGCATCGTCGGTGAATCCGGGTCCGGCAAGAGTGTGGCCATGCTCTCGTTGCTCGGACTGTTGCCGAACAACGCCCGCGTCACCGCGGGAACCGCCGAATTGGACGGTCGAGACCTGCTGAGGATGCCGGCGAAGGAGATGCGTCGGGTGCTCGGCAAGAGGGTGGGGATGATCTTCCAAGACCCGATGACATCATTGAATCCGCTGATGACGGTGAGCCGGCAGATCGAGGAGAGTCTGCGCGTGCACTCACCCCAATACGATCGCAAGGCGAGGCGGAAGCGGGCCATCGAGCTTCTCGGCCAGGTGCGGATCCCGCGAGCTGCGGAACGCGCCGACCAGTACCCGCACGAATTCTCCGGAGGCATGCGTCAACGGGTGATGATCGCCATGGCGATGGCGAATGAACCCGAGGTCCTGCTCGCGGACGAGCCGACGACCGCGCTCGACGTGACGGTGCAGGCGCAGGTGCTCGATCTGATCCGTGACCTCCAGGTGGAGACGGGGATGGCGGTCGTGCTCATCACGCACGATCTGGGAGTGATCATGGAGGCAGCTGACCGCGCCGAGGTCATGTACGCGGGACGCATCGTCGAGAGCGGTTCGGTCACGGAACTCCTCACCAAGCCCCGCCATCCCTATACGGTCGGGCTGATCGCATCGCGGCCGACGCTGTCCATCGACCGTGCAACGACCCTGCCTGCCATCCCCGGGCATCCGCCGAACCCGGCATCGCTTCCAGGCGGATGCGCCTTCCGGCCGCGATGCTTCCTCGCCGGCGGGCGGGAAGTATGCCGGACACAACCCGAGCTCGCCGAGCTCGGGCGAGGGCATCACACCGCCTGCCACTTCCACAAGGAACTCTCGGCTCCACTGGCGGCCTCGACGGAAGGGAGCATTCCGTGACGGAGAGCGACCGCGTTCTCGTCGTCGACGACCTCGTAAAGCACTATCGGGTCCGTGGACCGAATCCGTTCTTTCCGCAGATCGTCCAGGCCCTCAACGGAGTTTCTTTCACCATCGATCGAGGCGAAACCCTCGCCGTCGTCGGCGAATCTGGCTCGGGCAAGTCGACGCTCGGCAAGACCGTCATGGGCTTTCAGCTGGCGACATCCGGTGAGGTGATCTTCGGCGAGCAAGACATCACGAAGCTGCGGGGCCGGAGGCTGCGCCGGGTCCGCCGTGACATGCAGTTCGTGTTCCAAGATCCGTATGCGTCGCTCCCGTCGCGGCTCTCGATCAACGACATCATCGCCGAACCGATGGTCATCCACGGGGTCGGCACCACACGATCACGCGCCGGTGACGTCGCGGAACTGCTCTCGCTCGTCGGCCTGCGACCCGACCTCGGAGATCGCTACACGTACGAGCTCTCTGGCGGCCAACGACAACGAGTGAGCATCGCGCGAGCGCTGGCGTTGCGTCCACGCTTGCTGGTGCTCGACGAGCCGATCTCCGCTCTGGACGTGTCGGTGCAGGCACAGGTCATCAATCTGCTCGTTCGCCTGCAGGCCGAACTCGGGCTCGCTTATCTCTTCATCGCTCACGACCTCGCCGTCGTCCGGCACATCGCGCATCGTGTCGCCGTGATGTACCTCGGCAGGATCGTCGAAATCGGCGAATCCGACAAGGTCTTCGAGAACCCTCGTCACCCGTATACTCGCTCACTCCTGGCTGCCGTTCCTGCTGAGGACCCGGCCGATCGTGGACGACGTCGGGCGTTCCGGTTGGACGGGGACCCACCGGATCCGATCGCCCCTCCTCCGGGGTGCTCCTTCCGCTCCCGGTGTTGGAAAGCGGTGGACGAATGCGGGAGCGTGGTTCCTCCGTTGGTCGCCACGGAGACCTCGGAAGCCGCCTGCATCCGCCTGGACGTGCCGGATCAGGCCGAGGTCGTGGAAGCACGATGACAGACGGCGACAGTGAGGGCATGTGGCGCTACTTCGACCGCCTCCCCCTGCGATCCAGGGCACACATCGTGAGTCTGGGCGAAGGCGGCACACCGCTCGTGGACCTTTCGCCCACGATCGGGCGACGGCTCGGACTGGGACGGCTCTGGTTGAAGGCGGAGGATCGCAACCCCACGGGATCGTTCAAGGCGCGCATCGCGTCGGTCGCTTATTCGCTGGTGAGAGAGCGCAACCTGCACGGGGCCGTCGGAACGTCGTCGGGGAACGGTGGAGCAGCGGCCGCCGCCTATGCGGCGGCCGCAGGATCGCGCGCCGTGCTGTTCACGCTGTCCGACACCGTGCCCGAGAAGATGCGCGAGATCATCGCGGTGGGTGGGATCGCGCGACGCGTCTCCGGCGTCGGCCATGACGCATCCACCACTCGTGCAGTCGCCGACGAGATAGCCCACCAGGCAGCGACCTTGGGCTTCTATCCGATGCTGACGGGATTCCACTACGCTCCGGAGGCCATGAGGGGCGTGCAGACGATCGCCTACGAGCTCTCCGAGCGGCTGGGGAACATCGGCCGGGTATACGCCCCGGTGGGTGGAGGCGGCCTTCTCACAGGTCTCCATCGTGGATTCACCGACCTCGGAAGTGTTCCCCGGTTGATCGGCGTGCATCCGACCGGGAGCGCCGCTCTGACTTGCGCGCTCCGCGGACATCCGGAAGGAATCTCCGGGGAAGTCACAACGTCGGTGTCCGGGCTTCAGATGGCTGTTCTCTACGACACGGACGGCGCGGTCAGGGCCGTCCGCGGTTCGCGGGGCGCGGCGCGAGCGGTCGAGGACGACGAAGTCTACGCGGCGCAACGTCTGCTCGCGACCGAGGCCGGCATCCTCGTCGAGCCGGCAGGCGCGACCGCGCTCGCCGGGGTGATCGCGGACGTCGGGGTGGGAGCAGTCGATTCGGACGAACCCGTGGTCGTCATCGCGACCGGGGCCGGTTACAAGGATGGCCGGGCGCTGGCGGATCTCGCCGGTCATGTGACGGTGCCCGAGATCGCCGCCGCCGGCGTGGCCGAGACCCTGGGCTCGGTCGTGGAGGACTGCTTATGACGACTTCGACCTGGACCAGATCTCGCATCGGTGACGAGCGGCCGGGCATCGGCGTGACGCTGTACCGCCTCTCGGCCGCGGTCCCGGGACCACGACTGGTCGTGCTCGCCGGCGTGCACGGGAACGAGATCGGGGGCATCCTCGCCGCGGGCCGGCTCACACGCACGCCACTGCCGCTCGCGGCGGGCATGCTGGATGTGGTGCCCGTGACTCACGAGGCCGCGAACGAGGCCTTTCTGCGCGAGAGCCCTGCCGACGGCGGCAATCTGGCGCGGCTGTTCCCCGGTGATCCGCAGGGACCTCCCACCGCGCGACTCGCAGCTCTCGTCGCCGAACGCGTCATCGACGGAGCGGACGCCATGATCGACCTGCACACGTCGAGCCCGGATGCCGATCTGCCCCTGTTCGCTGGGTCGTTGCACGACGGGTCGGCGGCGGGCGACGCGGGAGTGCGGATGGCCGTCGCTTTCGGCACGGGCACGTTGTGGACGCATCCGGAGCTGGGACCGGGCCGCACCCTGACCGTCGCCGCCGAGCGCGGCATCCCCGCCATATATGTGGAGTCGCCTCACGGCGGAGTGTTGTCCGAAGCGATGCTCGCGGTCTATTCGGATGGCGTGCTTCGCGTATGCGCGTCGCTCGGAATGGTGCCGGATGCGCAGGCATCCCCGGCGCCGCCTCTCACGCGATGGCTTCACGGCAACGGTGACACCGACACGTTCAACCTGTGCCGCTGCGATGGCTATTTCGTTTCGGACGTGGAATTGCTGCAGTCCGTCGAAGCAGGCCAGATCGTCGGCCGCGTGCTCGATGAACGCGGCCGAGAACTCGCCCGGGTGGATGCCGCGGCCGACGGTGTGGTCACCTACCTGCGGCGGCAGGCGCGTGTACGACCGGACGACGCGCTCGCGCAGGTCACCGCTCAGCGCTCGATCGGCCTCCTCGATGCCGAAGTCCCCCAACCGCCGTCCGCCGCAGTCGCGGGACGACACAACGAAAAGGAGCCCGAACGATGACGAGGAAGCGTGTGCCCGTTCCGACCAGTGGTGTCATCGTGCCCATGGTCACGCCGATGAGGCCGGACGGCGGGGTCGACGAGGAGTCCACGACAAGGCTCTGCGAATTCCTCAGTTCAGCCGGCGTTACCGGACTGCTCGTGCTCGGCTCCACCGGCGAGAACGCCGCGCTGAGTCGCGACGAGCGCAGACGCCTCCTGGCCACGGTGGTCGCCGCCGCGCCGGGCGGTGTACACGTCATGGCGGGCGTTCCGGCGCTCGGAACGTCCGACGCCGCACGCGATGCAGCGGATTACGCCGCCCTCGGCGCCGATTCGATCCTTCTCCCCGCGCCCGCGGGTTTCCCGCTGTCGCAGAGCGAACTCGGAGATCACTTCCGTGCAGTCGCGGCCGCGATCGACATTCCGATCGAGGCGTACGAGGTGCCAGGGCGGGTCCATGTGTCCCTCGGCGTCGACCTGCTGGTCGAGCTGGCCAAGGAGGGAGTGATCGCCGGGGTCAAAGACTCCAGCGGCGACCTCGGCACGGCCCGCATGCGAGGCGAGCGGCTGCGTCGAGAGCGGCTGACGATCGCCCACTTCACCGGGTCGGAGGAGTGCATCGACGGGTTCCTCCTTGGGGGAGGAGGCGGATGCGTTCCAGGGCTGTCGAACATCGTGCCGCGGTTGCACGTCGCACTCACCCGGCACGCCGCTGCTGGTGAGTGGGCCGAGGCATCCGGCATCCAGGGCCGAATCACCGAGTGGCTGCCCGTCTACTTCCAGCCGGTTGCCGGTGGCAGCTTCATGGCCCAGGCGATGAGTGGGCTCAAAGAGGCGCTGGTTCAGCTCGGCGTCATCGCGCACAACACGGTGGCCGATCCGTTCCGCCAGGCCGATGATGCGTTGATAGCCCACGTCCGTCGGCTTCTCGCGACTCAGGCGGATGCCCGGCCGTGACGAGGGCAGAGTCTGTGGTGTCTGCGGAGCCCCTCGACGAGCACGTAGCCCCGCGGACCACGCTCGGCGAGAGCCCGCGGTGGGCCGCTGGACGCTGGTGGTGGCTCGACGCGGATGACGGCAGGGTCTGGTCGAGCGCCGACCTCGGCACACCCCCCGATCTGCTCGTCGCCGCCCGCCGGCGCATCTCCCTGGTCCAGCCCGCCGGGCCAGACCTCGCGGTCGTCGCCGACGGAGACACCATCCGATCACTCCGCCGCACCGGGACCGGTTGGGAGCTGGATGACGCCCGGCCGCTGGGCCTCGGGCCAGGCTGGTTGCTCAACGACGGGTGTTCCGACAGCCTCGGCCGGCTCTGGGTTGGCGCAGTACCACCGGATGGGGAGCACCTGAGCGGGGTCCTGCTGCGGATGGAGGGCCGCGAGCCCGTCGTGGTGCACGATGACATCGCCGTGAGCAACGGCATGGCCTGGAGCGCCGACGGCGAGACCCTCTTTCACGTCGACACGGGCCGGGCGCAATTGCTCGCCCACCACGTGGACGCCCGCCGCTCGTCCATCCTGGCCACAGAGGTGATGTGGCGATTCGACGACGGGCTGCCGGACGGCGTCGCAGTGGACGCCCATGGCGGAATCTGGGTTGCGGTCTATGGGGCCGGTCAGGTTCGGCGCATCATGCATGGCGCAGTGGACGTCATCGTCGAGGTATCGACCCAGCAGGTCACCAGCGTCGCACTCGGCGGAGCGGACGGATGCGACATTCTGATCACGACTGCGCGCGAAGGCTTTTCGGCTGTGGACAGTCGCCAGGACCCGGCCGCCGGCCGCGTCTTCCGAGCGCGGTCCCCCTACCCCGCTCTCAAGTCCGCACTCATCAGGAGGAGCACATGGATGAACTGACCGGCCGGCTCGACGGTCGCGTCGCTCTGGTCACGGGCGCCTCGCGCGGTATGGGCGCCGTCGCCGCGATGCATCTCGCTCGAATCGGCGCCTCGGTGCTGGTCGGGTCGTCACCGCGACCCGGCAGCGTCGAGGAAGCCGAAAGCGTTGCGGTGTCGATCATCGCAGCCGGCGGGAACGCGCGAGTGGCCGCTGCGGACCTGGCTGATCCGGCCGGGCCGGAGCAGCTCGTCGCGGCGGTCGTGGAGGAATGGGGCAGACTGGACATCGTCATCGCAAACGCCGCAGTGACCGGCGAGGCGGAATGGAACGCCATCTCGCTCGAATCATGGGATCTTGTGCAGAACGTGAATGTCCGGAGCACGTATCTGCTCGCGCGCGCTGCTCATCCGTGGCTGCTGCGTTCCCCTGCAGCGTCCTTCATCGCGGTCACCTCGGTGATGGCCGACACCGGGCAGCCGGGCGCCCTTCACTACACGGCCTCCAAAGCCGCCATCATCGGCCTGGTCCGGGCGTTGGCCCGGGAAGTGGGGCCCGACGGAATCCGCGTCAACGGCGTGATGCCCGGCGCGATCCAGACGGAGGACGAGCTTCTGAGGTTCCCCGACCAGGAGCGGCTGAGCACCGAGATATTGCCCTTGCAGGCCTTGAAAAGACGTGGCGTCGCCTCCGACCTCGCCGGTACCTTCGGGTTCCTCGCCGGCGACCTCAGTGGGTTCATCACCGGACAGATCATCACGGTAGACGGCGGATGGGTCATGCGTTGACACAGTACGGAGTCGGCGCGGTGTCTCGGGTCATCCCCGGCTACGTGGTCGGCGCTTACGTGGCATCGCCAGCCCTCGTCGAGTGGGACCCGCACCGTGAAGACGATTACATGACAGCCTTGGCCGATGATACTCGAATCGGTGCGCTCGAGCTGCCGTGGACCGGCACATTGCACCCTCATGACGAGTCATGGCTGCTCTCGCACTGGCCGAAGGAACT
Organism: Humibacter ginsengiterrae; assembly: GCF_054780115.1. Lineage (NCBI taxonomy): Bacteria > Bacillati > Actinomycetota > Actinomycetes > Micrococcales > Microbacteriaceae > Humibacter > Humibacter ginsengiterrae. Next base: position 188,447 of record NZ_BAAGWY010000004.1, on the reverse strand, counting down.
CCATGCCGTGCTGACGGACATCCCGTGGACGGCTCAACGGCTCACCGCGGACCCGGCGTCGGGCCTCGCCTCCGCAGACGATCAGGGTCGCGCGCGTGCAATCCGTGCCGCACTTCGGCTGCGGGACGCCGCACGACGACTATCGGATGCCGTCGGCGCTCGCGCGGTCTGCGCGGTCGAGCTGCACTCGGCGCCGCGCACCGGCAGGCGAAGCGTAGATGCCTTAGCACGATCCCTCGAGCAGTTGAGCGCATGCGACTGGGACGGAGCGCAGCTCGTGGTGGAGCACTGCGACGCGCTGGTTCCCGAGCATGCACCGGAGAAGGGCTTCCTGAGCCTGGACGACGAGCTGGCGAGCGTTCGACTCGCTCAGGTTGACGTCGGACTGTCGCTCAACTGGGGCCGGACCGCGATCGAACTCCGAGACGCCGACGGTGTCGCGGGTGAGGTTCGGCGGGTCGCTGAAAGCGGGCTTCTTCGCGGACTGATGATCTCCGGCGCGTCCGACCGAGACGGGGCGTTCGGTGCGGCGTGGGTCGACGCGCACCATCCGTTCCTGCGCTCGCAGCGGCACCCATCGGGCGATCCGGTATCGCTTCTCACGGAAGAGCGCGTCGCCGCCTGCTTCTCGGTCGCCGGAAGGCTCGACTGGCGCGGACTCAAAGTCGGCTGGCCGCCGCGCGTGCCCGGAACTGTCCAGCAACGCGTCGACATGATCCGTCGCGGCCTCGATGCGCTCGACAGAGCAGGGGTCTGACATCGCGGGCCGCCTCAGTGCGAGGTCCATCCGCCGTCGACGGGAAGGGCCACCCCCGTGATGTAGCGCGCCGCATCGCTGGCCAGGAACACGAGGGACGGCGTCACGTCGTCTGCATCGGCCATCCGACGCAACGGAGTCCGACTCGCATAGCGCTCGTCGAAGACCGAGTCAGTGTTGGCCGTGCGGAGGCCACCAGGGCACAGACAGTTGACACGGATGCCGTGCGGCCCCAGCGCACCGGCGAGGTAGCGCGTGAATCCGATCATCCCCGCCTTGTCATAGCTGTAGAAAAGCGGCGGGACCACCGGGGTCCCCTCGTAGATCGGGAAGTCGGGTGCCACGATCCCGTAGATGGATCCGATATTGACCACCGCGCCGCCTCGGCCCTGCGCGATCATCGTGGCGCAGATCTGTTGCGTGAGCAGGAACAGGCCACGCGAGTTCGTCGAGGAGGTCGCATCCCAGTCCGACCGTTCGGTCGTCGCAAGTCCTGCACCCTGACGGTGGACTGCGTTGTTGACCAACACATCCACGCCGCCGCACTCCCGCACCACCTCGTCGGAGAACTCGGCGATCGAATCGGGATCGCTCTGATCCAGTCGGAGCGCGATCGCGCTTCCTCCCCGGTCCACGATCTGAGCTGCAGCCTTCTGAGCAATCTCGATGGACCGCGATGTTACGACGACGTGTGCACCGGCATCCGTGAGGCCCTGCGCGAATGGGCGCCCGTACAGTCCGGTGCCTCCGGTCACGATCGCCACCTTTCCGGTGAGTGCGAATCGATCGAGCATCTCCGTCACCCGCTCCTCCTCGGTTCGATGGCACGACGTTGTTCTCCGGATTGACCCCGCGCGGCCCGCGCCACGACAATGATAGCCATACTGTGAAACTGACACATCCACCAGACAAAACATGACCGGGAGGTCGCCGTGAGAACCCTTGGATTGAGTGGGCTCGGCTTCATTGGACGACAACATCTCGAAGCGGCACTCCACATACCGGACCTTCACGTCGTCGCGTACGATCCGGTACCCGAGCTGCGCCGCCACGCCGTCGACTCCGCGCCCGATCGAGTGGTCGCCGTCGATCGGTTCGACGACCTAGTCGCGGCCGCACCCCACGCCGCGGTCGTCGCCACGCCCGACGAACATCACCTCAATCAGCTGCTGCAGACAGTCGAGGCTGGCATCCCAACACTCGTGGAGAAGCCGCTCTCTACGAGCGTCGCCGCCGCGGATGCCGCGCTGCCTCGGCTGACGGCGAGCGCAACGCCGATCCTCGTCGGCTACGTCCTCCGCTACCGCCCGGTGCTGCAGCGCGTTCGCGAACTCCTCGGCGATGGCGTCATCGGCACCCCGACCGGATTCCAGGTGATGCTCGGCGCCTATGAGACGCTGACGCGGGCGACCAACCGTTTCGACACAGCTGCACCGGATCGCCTCTACCGCGACTATTCACACGAGTGGGACTATCTCCGTTGGGTCTTCGGCCCGATCCGGTCGGTCTTCGCGTACTCGAGAACCGAGCGCATCGTCGAGCGAGTGCAGGAGCCCAATGTCGTTGACGGACTGCTTCGGACCGACGGGGTCGTCGGCGCATTCCACATCGACTACCTCGAGGATCCGAGCAGCCGCACCCTGTCAGTGATCGGAGCCGCGGGCCGAATCGTTGCCGACCTCTCGGCAGCCGGGACGGTCGCGCTCTTGTCCCGTGACACGGACACGATCGAGCACCATCCGCTGGCCTCCGCGGCTGCATTGGCGGCGCAGATGCACCATCTCCTCGACGTCGCGGATGGACGAGCAGAGCCCTTGGTCGGACTGGTGGACGGTATCGCCGCGATCGCCGTCGCGGACGCCGCCATTGCCTCCGCTGCGACCGGCCGATGGGTCGAACTTCCTGAGGACTCCGCAAGATCAGCCTGAAGAAAGAGACCGCACTCGTCGAATCAGCCCGACCTTCTTGACCTCCCTTGCCTCGACGACCTATATTGAGCGCGCACTTCTGAAACTTATTGTTTCACCTAATGAAATCCGTGATTGGTCGACAGCGTCGTCGACGGGAGAATCGAAATGGGCACGTCTCGGAGAACCTTCCTCACCGCCGCCGGGCTCGGAGCGCTCACGGTTGTGGTGCACCCGGCAGCATCCGCCTTCGCCGCGCAGCCACGACAGGCTTCCGGTGCGGGTGTGCACGCCCTGGCTGTGCGCAGCTCGGTGACGGCGATATCCGCCCCTGTCGGGTACTGCGACAACGACCTCAACCCCATGAACTCGACACTCAGCCAGTGGGGTGTGCACACCGGCTACGCGGTGGACTACGAATTCCGGAGCCTGGGAGTCGACCTCGGAACTTCGACGGCCGGCGCCAATGCGCTTCTGCTCCAGAATCTCGAAGGGCCGCACGGACTGAACCAGCGCGACTTCTCGGTGTACACGGGTTCCGACAATCAGAACTGGTCCAAGATCACGGATGTGCAGGTCGTCGATCTCGGCGACCAGGTCTGGCTCCTCTTCGCGCTCACGACTGGCCGATACCTGAAGGTGCATTGTCACCGCGAATTCACGGATGTCAGCTGGTCGTCATTCATCCTGAGCGACCTTCAGACGGGATTGGCCGCGTATTCACTGCCGCTGCCGGCTCTGCTCGGAGACGGTGGCGGGAGCTGGAGCACGCAGTTCTCGCTCACGGTCCAGAACTCGACGTCTGCGACGCTCACGGATCAATGCGCCTACGTAACCTTCGCAGACCTTGGTGTACCGACCCTGGTGTCTGGCGGACAGCTACGGTCGGATCTCGCCGACCTCCGGTTCGCGGACGTATCGGGCAACTATGTCCCTGCCTACGCAGACACGTCGGGAGTCTTCCTCCGAATCGCGCAGATCGCCCCCGGCGCGACACAGACTCTCACTGCCTATACCGGCAACACATCGGCGCACGATGTCGTCCACAGTGACGCCTCGGCACTCCAGGTGGAATACGGACAACGCAGTCTGGTTCGTTTTGATCAATCGGACGGAACCAACGACGGCCTAACCTGGGGCGGCGATCAACGCCCGATGCTACTCGCATCCGGCGTGGTCGTCGTCACTGCCGGATGGCACAACTCGACGGGCCAGGGCGGGATCGGCGCCCGCTATTCGCACGATGGCGGCCGAACATTCGGCAGCCTTGTGAACTTCGTCCCGGGTACGTCATCGGGATCGAACACTCAATACGGCTACAGCAACGGCAGCTACATCGTCGACCCGAGCAATGGGACGTTGCACTATTTCTTCTTCCGGGTCGGCGTCAACTCCGGTAGCGATTGGCTGAATCCGGCCGACCACGACTGCACCTGTTGGGTGGCCACGGCCTCGACGTTCGGATCGGACGGCTCTCCCAACTTCACCTCGGTCCAACAGCTGGTGCCGTACTCGGCATCGGCGGGCAAGGATGCGGCATGGTCGCTGACCTACGCGAACCCCGTGATCACCAACGCGGGAACCTGGCTCGTCCCGGTCTGGTACGCGTACACATCCTCCGGAAGCTTCGCGGCGACCATCTTCCGATCCACTGACAGGGGGACGACGTGGAACCAAGTGTCGGTGGAGTTCACCATCCCCGGCAGCGGCCTCGAGACGGGCGTCAGCGAATCGGCTCTGGCGATCAGCCCGGTCGACGGGTCAATCCTGTTCCTTGCTCGCGCGCAGGCCGCGGGGCGCTACTACCTGAACACCAGCCACTCGAGTGACGACGGACAGACCTGGTCAGCACTGACGCAGAGTGACGTGCTCTCCAGCAACACCATGCCCGCGATGTCCGCCGGACGCCCGGGAGACTTGCAACTCAGCTGGTCGGGCCACAACTCCAAAGGACAATCGAGCTACTGGCGCAACAACCTCACGATGGCCTACAGCGAAGACGGCGGCACCACCTGGGAGGGATACCACGACCTGATCGGCGCGACCTCGCTATCCGTCTCGGGCATCAACGCCCCGGGCAGTACGGATCCCGCTTACTACTACATGCGGGTCATGGAGGCGGACTCGATCCGGGTGGGGGACAAGGATCGGCTCTTCGGCTGGAGCAACTGGAACCAGACACTGCCCGACGCGGGTCCGTACATGATGTATCTCGAGGACGAGGTCAGGTACCTGCGCAACAGCCACGGCGCCCTCGACCTCCTGCGCTACACCTCCACGGTCAGCACCCTCGTCGGCGAAGGATCCGAGATGGCGTTCGGTCGATGGCTTCGGGACTCGGAGGCCGGATCCCTGTCAGCGGCAGCCGGCGCCGGCGGCAAGACATCCGCTCTGCGCATGCAAGGACCGTCCGGTTCGCCCGTGGGAGCGTCGCGACTGTATCCGGCCATCCGCAAAGGCCGAATCCGCATGCTGGTCAATCCGACCAGCGTCGGAGCCGCGCTCGACATCAGCGTGCAAGAGGGATTCGGCAGCGTCAACCAGGCGACGGGCACCCTTCTCTGTCTCCGGATCCTGCCCACCGGCCAGCTGTTGACCGCTGCGTCCCCTCGAGGTGAAGTGACCGTGGGCTACCTGAACAACGACACTTCGCCCGCAACGGGGAATCTGGCCAACTTCGGATATGTGGGCAACATCGCCTTCGACTACCAGTCGAGGAGCATCGGATCGGAGTTCAGCTCACCGGCGACCCTGGACAGCGTATCCCTGACGGATACCTCCGGCACAACTAGGTTGACGGCCTCAGACCTCTCGGTCTGGGTCTCGAACACCAACGGCTCCGACTGGCGGCAATTGACGGACTGGACGGTGACGGGATCGGGTGGGGCATTCACCGCTTCGGGGCCCGCCGTCACGACCCGCTATCTGAAGGTCCACCAGACAGAGACGGACACCGCGTACACGTTCGTGAACGACATCAGCACCATCATGTCGTTCGAGCGGGCATTCGTGCCGCTTCAGCAAAACACCGTCTTGCCTTTCGATGAGTTCTCGACGATTGACCTCGGCGTCGACACTGGCGCACAGACGGTCACGGTCACGGTCGACGGCACACTTGCGGGAACCGTCCCGCAGTTCGCCCCCGCGGCCGTCACCACTCACCTTTTCCTCATCGGACAGCCCGGATCTGCGACCACCGATGTGACCGTCGATCAACTGCTGATTCAGGACCTTTCGGCCGGGGTGCCGGCGGTGACTTCTGTGGGTCAGCCCCAACCGATGTCCGCGTGAATCCGCCTTTCGTGGGAGCCCGTGAGCCGAATAAGGAGAAGCCAGAATGAGCACGTCTCGAAGGACCTTTCTCACCGCAGCCGGCTACGGCGCACTCACGGTCGTCGCCGCACCTGCGCCCTCGGCCTTCGCCGCGACGACCACCGGAGCATCAGAGCGCACGGTCCCGGTGCTGGACAGTCTCGCCGTGACCAGCGCCAGCGCGCTACCGGCGCCGGTGGGATTCTGCGACAACGATCTGAACCCCGCGAAGTCGTCGTTGGGCAACTGGGGTGTGCACACGCCATGTGCCGTCGACCACTCGTACCGAAGCCTGGGCGTGGACGTCGGTACCTCGAAGTCCCAGGTGAACGCCCTCCGGTTGAGCAACCAGAACGGTCCACACGGACTCAATCAGCGCGACTTCTCGGTGTATTCGGGATCGAACAACCAGACGTGGACGAAGGTGCACAACCTGCAGGTCGTCGACCTGGGCGAGGAAGTGTGGCTCCTGTTCGACGACGTGCCGCATCGCTATCTCAAGGTGCACTGCCATCGCGGATTCACCGATTCCGCCTGGTCGTCGTTCGTGGTGGCCGACCTGCAGAGCGGCCTCACGGCGTTTTCGCTCGCGGTTCCGGCCCTGTTGGCGGATGGCGGCGGCGCGTGGAATTCGCAACTGGCCCTTACCGTGCAGAATCCGACTTCCGCCACGTTGGCGGACAGATGCGCCTACATCACTCTCGACGATCTCGGCATCCCGGCGCTGGTCGCCGCAGGCCGCGTGCGTTCTGATCTGGCCGATCTGCGTTTCGCGGATTCGAAGGGGCGCTACCTTCCCTCGTATGCCGATGGCGCCGGCATCTTCATCCGAATCAGTCGTATCGCTCCCGATCAGTCGCTTTCGGTCACTGCCTACATAGGGAATCCGGCGGCGGAGGACGTGGTACATCGAGATGCCTCGGCGCTCCAAGTCGAATACGGCCAGCGAACGTTGGTTCGCTTTGACGAGAACGCGGGCGGCAAGGTCTGGGGCGGTGACCAACGCCCCCTGCTACTCTCATCCGGAGTGGTGGCCGCCACCGCCGGATGGCACGACTCGAGCGGCCATGGCGGGATCGGTGCCCGCTATTCCCACGATGGCGGCCGAACCTTCGGCGACGTGGTCGAATTCATCCCGGACGGGCTGGCCGGCTCCCTTTCGGACTACACGTTCAGCAATGGGAGCTACATCGTCGATCCGGCCAGCGGCACCCTCCACTACTTCTTCTACCGCGAAGGCACGACCGGCGGCAGCGACTGGCTCAATCCGGCCGACAAGGACCTGACCTGCTGGGTGGCCACCGCGTCCACATTCGCCGCCGACGGTTCACCGAACTTCACCTCAGCTCAGAAGCTGGTACCGCATTCGGCCGCAGCGGGCAGGGATGCGGCATGGACGCTGACCTACGCGAACCCCGCAATCACCAACGCGGGAACCTGGCTCGTCCCGGTCTGGTATGCGTACACATCCTCCGGAAGCTTCGCGGCGACCATCTTCCGATCCACGGACCGAGGCGCGACCTGGACGCAGGTACCGGTGGAGTTCACCATCCCGGGCGGCGGGGTCGAGATCGGCATCAGCGAGTCGACTCTGGCGATCAGCCCGACCGACGGGTCCATCCTGTTCCTTGCTCGCGCGCAGGCCGCGGGGCGCTACTACCTGAACACCAGCCACTCGAGTGACGACGGACAGACCTGGTCAGCACTGACGCAGAGTGACGTGCTCTCCAGCAACACCATGCCCGCGATGTCCGCCGGACGCCCGGGAGACTTGCAACTCAGCTGGTCGGGCCACAACTCCAAAGGACAATCGAGCTACTGGCGCAACAACCTCACGATGGCCTACAGCGAAGACGGCGGCACCACCTGGGAGGGATACCACGACCTGATCGGCGCGACCTCGCTATCCGTCTCGGGCATCAACGCCCCGGGCAGTACGGATCCCGCTTACTACTACATGCGGGTCATGGAGGCGGACTCGATCCGGGTGGGGGACAAGGATCGGCTCTTCGGCTGGAGCAACTGGAACCAGACACTGCCCGACGCGGGTCCGTACATGATGTATCTCGAGGACGAGGTCAGGTACCTGCGCAACAGCCACGGCGCCCTCGACCTCCTGCGCTACACCTCCACGGTCAGCACCCTCGTCGGCGAAGGATCCGAGATGGCGTTCGGTCGATGGCTTCGGGACTCGGAGGCCGGATCCCTGTCAGCGGCAGCCGGCGCCGGCGGCAAGACATCCGCTCTGCGCATGCAAGGACCGTCCGGTTCGCCCGTGGGAGCGTCGCGACTGTATCCGGCCATCCGCAAAGGCCGAATCCGCATGCTGGTCAATCCGACCAGCGTCGGAGCCGCGCTCGACATCAGCGTGCAGGAGGGTTTCGGCAGCACGCCTCAGGCCAAAGGAACACTTGTCAACCTTCGCGTGATGCCGACCGGTCAGATCATGACAGCTGTTGCACCGCGAAGCGACGCGGTCATGGGATATCTGAACAACGACGCAGATCCGGCGACCGGAGATCTCGCCAACTTCGGATATTCGGGCAACATCGCCTTCGACTACCAGCTCCGCAGCATCGGCGCTGACTTCGGCACGCAGGCTTCTCTGGACTACGTGTCGATGACGGATGCCTCGGGCACCAGCAGGCTCACGGTCGCCGACCTGTCCATCTGGGTGTCCGACACAAACAAGGGCGATTGGCGAGAACTCACCGATTGGACGGTGACCGGATCGCGTGGCGCGTTCGAGGCATCCGGACCTCCGGTCACCACGCGATATATCAAGGTCCACCAGACGAAGGCCGACAACGCGTTCACCTTCGTCAACAACATCAGCATGATCATGCGCTTCGATCCGGCTTATGTTCCCCTCGAACGGAACACACTGCTGCCCTTCGGCGAGTTCTCCGCGATCGAATTGGGCGTTGACATCGAGGCCGAGACGACGACGGTCACAGTCAACGGGGTGCTTGCGGGAACGGTGGGACTGTTCGGCCCCGCGGCCGTCACCACGCACCTTTTCGTCATGGGCCAGCCGGGCTCGACTACGGTCGATGTGACCATCGACGAGTTGCTGGTGCAGGACCTCTCTGCTGGGCTGCCCATCGTGACTGCGGTTGGAATGCCGCAGTCCGTTCCTGCTTAGGTGCGACGACGAAAGGCGGTGAACACTACGGAGACCGATGCCCGCACGGGCTCCGTGGATCAGGACGTGTCTGGTACACCAGCGTTGGCGCCACCTCTCAGAGATGTCGTGGTGCAGAAACGTCAGAGAAGTCCTGAGACGTCACTCTGATACAGAGTATGGCGGTTCTGTGCTCTCCAGGGTGTGGCCGATAGCTGGCGAAGTCCATCAGCCGCCCCCAAGTTACCGCCTCGACGGACCGCACTACATGACCCACCCTCGACTCGCGGACGTCGGTGCTGCCCTACGTCCAGTAGCGCGAAATCGAGCGTCCTCCCTACAGCGACGGCGCCAGGCGCGTGCTCGTACGCCAGAAAAATCAACCAGGCGCGGGCTCCTTTAGCGGTTACGGGAGCGCTGTCGGTGCCGCCACGGAGGGCGGCGCTGTGTCGCCCGGGTTTGTTTGCCTCAACATCGAGGGAGATCGCCGGAGCGCGGGGCTCGGACGGCGAACTCGAGGCTGCCAACTCCCGGGGCCGACACTCGGTCAGCGCGGCTGATCTTGGGTCGGCGCGGGGCCGAGTTCCTCCAGGAGCTTGGCCATCGCGACATAGGCCCGGTTCCGGTATGCGATGAGTTCCGCGGTGCGCTCGGCAGGGAGGTCCAGGTAACCGGAACCGGTCTTCGTCCCCAGATTGCCGGCATCCACCAGCCGTTGAAGCGACTCCGGTGTGGCGAATCGCTCGGGCCACCTCGTCTGCAGGGACTTGTAGCAGAACGCATAGACGTCGAGGCCCGCCATGTCGGCGATGGCGAAGGGTCCGAAGAACGGGAGGCGGAACCCGAACGTCGTTCGCACGAGGGTGTCCACTTCATCGGCGGTGGCGATGCCTTCTTCCACGATCTGTGTGGCCTCGTGGAACAGCGCGTACTGAAGGCGGTTGAGGACGAAGCCGGTCGAGTCCTTGACGCGTGCTGATTCCTTGCCGGCTCGAGCCACAACATCCTGAGCAAAGGTGATCGCAGCCTCCGATGTGCCCTGGTGCGGGATGAGCTCCACGCCGGGGATGAAGGGTGCCGGGTTGGAGAAGTGGACGCCGAGGAAGCGCTCCGGACGCTCGACCGCGCTCGCCAGGGTGCCGATCGCAATGGTCGAAGTGTTGGAGCCGATCACCGCGTCGGGTGGAGCGGCCGCGCTGATGCGCCGAAGCGTCTCCTGCTTGATCTCGGACTTCTCGGGTACGGCTTCCTCGATGAAGTCCGCATCGGCCACCGCAGCCTCGATCGAGACGGCCGGCTGCAGGTGCGACGCGAGGCGCTGTGGGGCATCGGCCGGGAAGAGGCCGGCGGCGGCGAACTCCTCCGCCTCGGCGAGCAGCCGTTCGTAATTCGCCTTCGCCACGTCTTCCGAGACATCGCTGATGCGAACGGTATCGCCCGCGAGCGCGAGAACCTGCGCGATGCCTCCCCCCATGTATCCGGATCCGACGATGGCGACGATGCGGTGTGTCATGGATGTCCTTCTGTTCGGCTTGGGTGGTTACCGTGGGTCGCCTCAGCCGCGGGGGAGAAGCGTGCGGATGTAGTTCTGGTTCGTGGCGCAGACGCCGAGGCTGTCGCCACCGTATTGCTCGCACAGGATGATGCCGTCGAACCCGACGGCGACGGCCTCTTTGAAGATCTGGCGGTAATTGATCAGCCCGGTCTCCATGGTGGACGGCACCGAGGTCGCCCAGCTGCCGTCGGCGGCTTCGTCGCGCGTGTAGTTCTTGACGTGCCAATAGTTTGCGTAGGGGAGGGTCTTCGCGTAGAGCTCACGCCAGTCCTCCACCCGACGGTGGAGACGGATGAGGTTTGCCACGTCAGGGTTGAGGCCCACGTTGTCGAGTCCCACCTCCTCGACGAACCGCACCGCGCTGTCGGCGGTGCCGAGGTAGGTGTCCTCGTACAATTCCAAAGCCATCCGAAGCCCCACGTCCGCTGCGTGCTTGCCGAGTTCGCGGATCCGAGACACGGCCCGTTCCCACACCTCGGGGTCATCCGGATCCCGCGGGCCCTGCGCGGTCCAGAACCAGAGGGCCTCGCGTTGTGCGGGCGTGAACGGTTGATGCAGACCCGTCGAGAAGACCTGCATGCCCCACTCCGCCGCCGCGTCGATGGTGCGGTGTGCGTACTCGAGATTGCGCTCCTCATGGCCCGGCATGATCACGCTTTGACGCTGGAGGTGTACGGAGGGAACACCGATGCCGTGCGACCGCGCGATCGCCAGGAACTCGTCCCGGCGCGACGGCTCGAGATCCGCTGGCCGTATGTGGCTGTCGGCGAGCTCAATCAGAGAGAAGCCCACGTTCTCGATCTCATCGAGCATGTCATCCCACACCTCGGCGGGGGCATCGTGCATCGCGACGCTGTTCTGGTCCATGGGTGGGAAGCCGTGCAGGCAGACAGCGATCGGCCAGGTTTCGGCGGTGAAAGTGGTGGGCATGTCGTTCGATTCCCTGTTGTGGTCGTGGAGCGGCTGCGCGGGTGTTCGCGCTAGTCCTGCGGATGAGTCGTGAGGAGCCGGTGGTAGGCGCCTTCGAGGTGCGTTTGGATGGCCTTGGCTGCCAGTTGCGGGTCGCGTTGGGCCAGGACGTCCCGGAGTTCGGCGTGTTCGGCATACCCGACTTGGAGGAAGTCTCGGAACGAGTCGTTGCGGGCGTTGAGGAAGAACTCCACCTGGCTGCGAATGTGCTCCCACGAGTTTTCGAGTCGCCGGTGGTCGGCGGCCTTGTAGAGCAGATCGTGGAACTCGAGATCGAGTCGAGTCACGGCTTGAGCCTCGTACCCATCGTTCACGCGTTGCATTCGCTCAAGCACTGCATCCATCTGGGCTAGCAGTTCCGGTGTCATGCGCTCGGCGGTGCGCTCGACGGCGAGCCGCTCAAGAGCCAGGCGCAGGGTATAGACCTCGATGATGTCGGCTCGCGTCAGCTCGACCACGAACGCGCCACGATGTCGTCTCAGTTCGACGAACCCTTCGTTCGCGAGCTGGTTCAACGCCTCCCGGACCGGGCCTCTGCTCACCCCGAGAGCCTGAGCGATCTCGGCTTCCTTGAGATGCTCGCCCTGTTGAAGGCGGCCCGTGCTGATCATCACACGCAACGCGTCAAGCACGTTGTGCGAGAGGGCAGGCTGCACGACTGGGGTGACCTCGAGGCCGGATACTGTCATGCCGAAAACCTTCCCATAAAAGCGTCCTGATGATTGTAAACAATTTACCGTTGACAGTCTTCAAAGGGACCGGCAGGATATCCACACAACACTTCGCGGGCGATCGATCGCCCGCTAGACGCGTCACCGGCCGTGTTCGTTTGCAGTGCGGCTCGGTCTCGAACAAAGGAGTTTCGCGTGAAGAAGAAGGCACTCGCCGCCCTGATGGGCGTGGCTGTCGTGTCTCTGTTGGCCGCCTGTTCGTCGACCGGTGCTTCTGCCGGGCCGACGGCAGCCCCGACGGACAAACCCCAGTCTCAGGCCGACAAACCGTCGAATTGCGACAACAAGATCCTGTACTCGGCCGCGACCCGCGTCTCGCTCTGGGGCTGGTCACCTACCCTGCCGGTCGCGGTCGATGCGTTCGACAAGGCGCATAAGGATGTGCAGATCTGCTGGACGAACGCCGGCGCAGGTAGCGCCGAATACCAGAAGTTCTCCACAGCCATCGCCGCAGGCAAAGGCGCGCCCGATGTCGTCATGTTGGAGACGGACCACCTCAATAGCTTCCTGATCAAGGATGCGCTCGTGAACCTCAGTGATTACGGCGCAGACAAGTGGAAGAACGACTTCTCCGCGGGCACGCTGAAAGACATCTCGAGCAACGGCGGCATTTACGCCATACCGGATGACGGCGGTCCGGTCGCGATGATGTACCGGAAGGACATCTTCGACAAGTACGGACTCACCCCACCGAAAACCTGGGCCGAGTATGCGGCCGATGCTGCAAAGCTCAAGGCGGCAGGCGGCCCGGCGATTGCTGACTGGCCGAATGACACTCCGGCTTTCGCTCAGGCGCTGTTCGCTCAGGCCGGCGCTGACACGTTCGACTACAGCATCGACAAGAAGACGAGTCTCGGCGTCGACATTGACAACGCGGCGAGTAGAAAAGTACTCGACTTCTGGGACACTCTCGTGCAGAAGGGCGAGGTGGTCACGACAGGTCAATCCTCGACGGACTTCGTCAGCCAGCTCGCCTCGGGCAAGATCGCCACTTTCATCGCCGCATCCTGGGAGCCGGGTCACCTCACCGGCGCCGGTTTCCCTCGTGGAGCCGATAGCCCGTGGCGTGTGGCGATGCTGCCGCAGTGGGACGCGAAGTCCCCGGTGCAAGTGAACTGGGGCGGGTCGACCTATGCGGTGACCACGCAGTCGAAGGTTCCACATGCCGCCGCGGAGGTGGCGCTGAACCTCTTCGGAAACGAGAACCAGCAAACCCTCGGCGCCCACTTCCCGCAGCACCTCAAAGCCCAGAAGGCCTCGTGGTTCGTGAATGCAGCCGATCCCTTCTTCGGCGGCCAGAAGGCCAACAAGGAGATCTGGATCCCGACCGCGGGCGCGTACAAGGGGCAGAGCTATAGCCCGTTCCAGGACTACTACTACCAGCAGATAACGGCGATGCTGACCAAGACCACGAGTGGCTCAGAGAGTGCCGCCTCCGGGCTCTCCAAGCTGCAGTCAACCATTGCGTCCTACGCCAAGGCGCAAGGCTTCACGGTGAAGACCAAGTGATGAGCGGAACCGGCTCGTACGCCTTCGCCCGGCCGTCGTCCCGCAGAATGACGACGGCCGTGCGCGGCAAATCCGCTCGACCCAAAGTCATCGGCTGGCTCTTCGTCGCGCCGTTCGGCCTGGTCTTCCTCGTCTTCCTCGTCGCACCGCTCGTATACGCGTTCTGGTTGAGCCTCTTCTCCAAAGGCCTCGCCACAGGCACGACGTTCAGCGGGATCGGGAACTACGTCAAGGCGTTCAGCGATCCGGAGTTCCTCGGCGGCCTGCTCTTCGTCGTCGCGTTCTCCGTGGTACTGATCCCGCTGCAGATGCTCGTCTCCCTCGCGGCGGCGCTGGTGCTCGACACGGTGACGACAAGGCTCGCCCGGTTCTCCAGGTTGATGATCTTCGTGCCTTACGCGATACCCGCTGTCATCGGCGCGCTCATGTGGGGCTTTCTCTACAGCCCGGGCTTCGGCCCGCTCGCCCAGCTTTTCGCGCTGTTCCACGCATCCGCCCCCAACCTCCTGGGCGCCCATGAGGTATTCGGCGCGCTGTTGAACGTCGTGACGTGGCAGTGGAGCGGCTATTACATGATCATCATCTACGCCGCACTCCAGGGCATCGACAGCTCGCTTTACGAGGCGGCACGCATCGATGGCGCCAACCAGTGGCAGATCGCGTTACGGATCAAGGTTCCGCTCGTGGCATCCGCGCTCGTGCTCATCCTCGTATTCGCCCTGATCGGCACATTGCAGTTCTTCACCGAGCCGCAGGTGCTCGCGCCATCGTCGAACGGTGCGATCACGCCGTCGTTCACGCCCAATATGTACGCCTACAACCTGGCGTTCTCGAACTCGCAGATCAACTATGCGTCGGCGATCTCGTTCGCGCTCGGACTCGTCGTGTTCGTCGGGGTCTACATCTTCCTTTTCGCCACCCGGAAGAAGGGACGGATCGTCTGATGACGGTCATCGGAATCAAGACGGCGCAGCGAGCTGCGCAGTCAGGACGGGGTCGCGCCAAACCGCGAATCGGGGCGCATGCCTTCCTCGTCGTGCTGGTCATCTACTTCTTGCTCCCGCTCTGGTGGCTCATCGTGGCCAGCACGAAGGATGCCCACGGCCTCTTCTCCGGCACCGGCGGCGCGCTCTGGTTCGACAAGACCTTCGCGCTGTTCGATAACCTCGGCCTGTTGTTCACGTACAACGGCGGCATCTATTTGCGCTGGCTCGGCAACTCGCTGCTCTATGCGCTGAGCGGCGGCGTGGGCGCTACCGCTTTGGCGATCCTCGCCGGCTACGGATTCGCGAAGTTCGCCTTTCCCGGCAGACGCCTGAGCCTCGCGCTTCTACTCGGGTCAGTGATGGTTCCGCTGACCGCGCTCGTGATCCCGACGTTCGCCATGCTCTCCCAAGCCGGCATGACGAACACGATCTGGGCCGTCATCCTGCCGTCTTTGCTCAACCCTTTCGGCGTCTACCTGATGATGGTGTACGCGACCGACGCGATCCCGGACGAGCTACTCGACGCCGCCAGGGTGGATGGTGCGGGGGAGATCCGCACCTTTCTCACTGTGGCGTTGCCCCTGCTGCGTCCTGCGGCGGTCACCGTGCTGCTGTTGTCGGTGGTCGGTACCTGGAACAACTACTTCCTTCCGCTGGCCGTTCTCTCCTCCGACAATCTGTTCCCTGTCACGGTCGGACTCGGCCTATGGGACGGCTTGGCGAACTCGGCCAGCGGCACAGGGACCACGTCGTTGTGGAGCCTGATCGTCCTGGGCTCCCTCGTGTCGATCGTGCCCCTGATCGTGGCGTTCCTCAGCCTTCAGCGCTACTGGCGCGGTGGGCTCGCCGTCGGGTCGCTCAAATGACATCAGTCGCGCCAGCTTCGTCGTCGACGACAACCAACCATCCATCAACGAAAGGATCGGCGTGATCACCGAGACCGCCACCGCACCCCGCGACAAGAATCCCGGTGTGGAATCGACCGCGCTCTTCCCGGACGCGGCTCCCCACGACCCGAACGCGACGCACGTGCGCGCCGCGACGATCGAGGTGGATGCCGCCGCCCCCGGCGAGCGCATCGATCCCATCTGGGCGAGCCTCGGATACGACGAGATCAACTGGACATACACCGCCACCGGTCGCGAACTGCTGGAGACCATCGGAAAGACCTCAGCGACGCCGTTCCATGTTCGCCCGCACTACGTGTTCGTGAGCGGCACCGGATTCGGCCTTCCGCACCAGGGGAGCGGGAACGTCTACCACGAGCGTGACGGCGTGCCGTTCTATGACTTCACGATCGTGGATCAGGCGTACGACGCCATCGTGAACGCCGGACACCACGTGCTTGTCGAGCTCGGCTTCACTCCCCGTGACCTCGTTCCGGACCGCGCATACGAGGAGTACCCGCTTATCGCCAGCCCGACCGTGTACAGCGCGTACGAGGCCGGGCACTGGAGCTTTCCTCCGAAGGACTATGCGAAGTGGGGCGGCCTTGTCGCCGCGCTCGCGCAGCACTGCGTTGAACGCTACGGCGAGGAGGAGGTCTCGGAGTGGCTTTGGGAGCTGTGGAACGAGCCGGACATCTACTACTGGCGCGGGACCCGTCAAGAGTTCAACGAGCTCTACGCGACGACGGCTCGTGCGGTGCGCAGCGTGCTGCCGAGCGCCTCGGTCGGCGGTCCCACCGTCACGGGCGGTCCGAACGGCGCCAGCTTCCTCAGGCAGTTCCTGCAGTTCGCCGCCGACGAGAACCTGCCGCTTGACTTCGTCTCGTTCCACACCAAGGGTTCTCGGTTCGTGCCTTGGCGCACTTATGGGCCAACCGGTGGTGAGGCTCCCGAGAAGCAGTCGCCGCAGACCACCAAGATGCTCTACGAGATCCGCAGGCTTCTGCGCGTGATGGCGGAGTTCCCGCAGTTCGCGAAGCTGCCGGCGATCGTCGACGAGTGCGACGCCGGTGTGCCGGCTCATTGGGGTGTCTACGACAACTCGAACTTCCGCTTCCAGAACACCGAGTACTACCCCGTGTTCCAGGCGAACCTGATGAAGAAGATCCTCGACGTGAACGCGCTCGAGGAAGCTCAGGTGCGTGAGGCCACGACCTGGAGTTTCTACTTCGAGGGGGAGCGGATGTTCGAAGGCACCCGTTCCTTCGCGACGGCGAACGGAGTGGAGAAGCCGCTGCTCAACGCCTACCGCATGTTCGGGAAGCTCGGTACCACTCGCATCCCGGCCGTCTCGGACAGCACCTGGAAGGTCTCGGAGCTCGACGCCATCGCTCCAGCGTTGCCGCCGGAGGAAGTCGACGCCCTCGCCACCCGGACGGATGACGGGGACCTCGCGATCCTCGTCTACCGCCGCACGGACGACCAATACAGCGTTGACGACACAGCGGCCGAGGTCGCGGTGAAGCTGAACGGCTTAAGGTCTGGTTCATACACGCTGGAGCACTACCGCATCGACGAGCAGCACAGCAACGCGCACACCGTGTGGCGGCAGCTGGGTAGCCCGCAGCTGCCGACAACGGAGGAGATCGAGATCATGCACAGCAAGATGGGTCTTGAAGAGTACGAGCCGACGCACAAGATCGAGGCGACCGGGGGAACGAGCGAGATCGCTCTGAGCCTTCCGCTGCACTCCGTCTCGCTGCTCGTGCTCAAGCGGTCGGCAGCCTCGTGAGCGCCATCTCCGGCCGTACGTCGCCGTCGGTGCAACTCAGCGACGGTATCGCGATTCCGCAACTCGGGTTCGGCGTGTTCCAGATCTCTCCAGATGAGGTCCAGGCCCGCGTCGAAGAGGCGTTGGAGGCGGGATATCGCCACATCGACACGGCGGCCGCGTACAACAACGAGCAGGGTGTCGGCCGCGCGCTCGCCGCGTCCGGCCTGTCCAGGGACGATGTCTTCATCACCACCAAGCTGCGGAATGGCGAACAGGGGCGGGCATCCGCAGGCGACGCGCTGCGAAGCAGCCTGGACCGCCTCGGTCTCGACCACGTGGATCTCTACCTCATCCATTGGCCGTCACCGGCGAGAGATGCCTACGTCGACAGCTGGCGTGCCTTGATCGACGCCAAGGATGCCGGACTCGTGACGGCGATCGGCGTGTCCAACTTCCTGCCGCATCATCTGGATCGCATCATCGCCGAGACCGGGGTGACTCCGGTTGTCGATCAGATCGAGTTGCATCCGCATTTCAGCCAGCCCGAATTGACCCGCGTTCTCAACGATCGCGGGGTGGCAGTGGAGGCCTACAGCCCCCTCGGGCAGGGCAGGGACCTCGCCGACCCCGTGATCGCTGAGATCGGGGCGACGGTCGACCGGTCGCCGGCGCAGGTCATCCTGCGCTGGCATTTGCAGCACGGATACATCGCCATTCCGAAGACGTCGTCGCGTGCCCGGATGATCGCCAATCTCGACATCGTCGGGTTTGAGTTGAGCGACGAGGACATGCGCCGCATCGATGCTCTCGACACCGGAGAGCGCATCGGGGGAGACCCGGACACCTTCGAGATCAGCCAGATCCGATAGCCCGCCCAGGGGAAGGCGATCGGTGTCGGCTCCGGTCCTTGTTCGACCGGTCTATGCCCTGATCTCTCCCGTCGCTTTCGATCTGCGGCACGCACCGCGAGTTCAAGCACCACACATCAGTATTTGGAAAGGAACACCCGTTCATGACTCCTCGGTTTCCGCAGGCGCGCACCGCAATACTCACGGGGGCGGCTTCACCCAGAGGTATCGGCCAGGCGACAGCGAACTACCTCGCCGAGCGCGGATGGAACATCGGGGTGGTCGATCTCGATGACTCGGAGTCCAAGGCGGTTGCCCAGAGCATCGCCGAGCGATACGGGGTCAAGGCCGTCGGCGTCGGTGCCGACGTCGCCGATGAGGCCGCGGTCGACGTGGCGTTCGACACGCTCGAGGCCGAGCTTCCACAGCTCGTCGCACTCGTCAACCTGGCGGGCATCTCCTCACCGGACGCCTACCTCGAGGTCAGTTCCGAGGAGTGGGATCGGGTCATCCGTATCAACCTCACGGGAGTGCATCACGTGACTCGCCGCGCAGCGCAGACGATGGTCAAGAACGAGCTCGGACGGATTGTGAGCCTTTCCTCGGTGTCGGCACAGCGGGGCGGCGGCACGTACAGCAAGGCGGCGTACTCGGCGGCGAAGGCCGGTGTCATCGGCCTCACCCGTGCGGCGGCACGCGAGCTGGGCCAGTACGGCGTCACGGTCAACGCGATCGCGCCCGGTCCGATCAACACCGACATCATGGGCGGGCCGCTGACCGAGGAACGCAAAGCGAGGATGGCTACGGACGGAGTGCTGAACAGGATCGGTGAGCCGCTCGACGTGGCGGCGGCGGTGTCCTATCTCATCAGCGAAGACGCGGGCTTCGTGACCGGTCACACGCTCAACGTCGACGGAGGCCTCTATATGCACTGAGCTCACTGCCGGCACGGACCGCGGCGGCACCGAGGGCCGCACTATGTAATGAGCGGTGGTATCGCGAAAGCGGTGTCATTCCAGTAGACCTGGGTCGGACCCGCGCCTCTGCAATTCGGAATGGAACTATCAGATGACGAGACTGTGGAACGACCCGGCCGACTTTGCCGACGAGATGCTCGACGGCTTCGTGCGGGCGAACGGGCGCTGGGTTCGCAAGGTCACCGGCGGCGTCTCGCGATCGACCAGATCGGCCGACGCGGAGGTCGCCGTGGTTATCGGTGGCGGATCCGGACACTACCCGGCGTTCGGCGGTCTGGTCGGGCCAGGGCTGGCGCACGGCGCTGCCATGGGCAACCTGTTCGCGTCGCCCTCGGCTCGCCAGGTGGAGGGCGTCATCCGCGCCAGCGAACAAGGCCGCGGCGTGCTGCTCAGCTACGGCAACTACGCCGGCGACGTGCTGCACTTCACGGCTGCTCAGGAGGCGGTGAAGTCCACGGGGATCGACTGCCGCACGGTCACCGTGACCGATGACATCTTCAGCGCTCCGCCAGACGAGAAGAACAAGCGTCGCGGCATCGCAGGCGACCTCACCGTTTTCAAGACGGCCGGCGGCGCAGCGGCATCCGGATACGATCTCGACGACGTTGAACGCGTGGCGCGTCTCGCCAACGCGCGCACGCGTTCGATGGGCGTTGCGTTCACCGGCTGCACACTGCCAGGAGCCGAAGAGCCGTTGTTCACCGTCCCGGAAGGTCGCATGGCGATCGGGCTGGGCATCCATGGCGAGCCCGGGATCGATGAGACCGGCATCCCCAGCGCAGACGGGCTCGCCGAGTTGTTCGCGAGTCGCCTCCTCGATCCCGCCGAGGTTCCGGAGGGAGTCCAGGTCGAGGGTGCTCGCGTCGTCCCGATCCTCAACGGATTGGGATCCGTGAAGAACGAAGAGCTGTATGTCGTGTTCGACCGGCTCGCCGTGCTTCTGGAGGATGCGGGAGCCACGATCGTCGACCCACAGGTCGGGGAGTTCTGCACGAGCTTCGACATGGCAGGCGCCTCGCTGACGCTCTTCTGGCTCGACGAGGAACTCGAACGCCTGTGGAGCGCGCCGGCGGATACGCCGGCGTTCCGCACCGGAGCCGTCGACACCGCAGGCATGACGATCGTCCCCACCGGCGATGACGATGACGTTGACGACGAAGTCGTCGAAGAGATCCCGGAAGCCGGAACTGAGTCCAAGGAGGCCGCGGCTCGGGTGATAGCTCTCCTCGCGGCCGTGCGGGATGTGATCGATGAGAACGCCGACGAACTCGGGCGCATCGACGCAGTCGCCGGTGACGGAGACCACGGCATCGGCATGCAACGCGGTGCCCGAGCGGCCGTCGACGCGGCGACGCGGGTGGCCGACGCGGGGGCGGGTAGTGGCAAGGTGCTCACCGTGGCCGCGAACGCCTGGTCGGATCGAGCGGGGGGCACCTCGGGAGCCCTGTGGGGAATCATCCTCACGGCCGTAGGCGGCAGCGTCGGAGACGAGGATGCGCCGAATGCGCGGTCCGTGTCAGCGGGAGTGAGCGCCGCCAAGCAGGCCGTCATGGAATTCGGTAAAGCCGAGGTAGGAGACAAGACGATCGTCGACGCGCTCGTACCGTTCGCTGACACGCTCGCCTCGCACGTCGAGGCCGGCGAAGGATTCGTCGACGCCTGGAGCGCGGCAGCGTCGGAGGCGACACGAGCGGCAGACGCTACGGCCGACCTGCTGCCCCTCATCGGTCGGGCGCGGTCGCATGGTGAGAAGGCACTGGGGGTCCGAGATCCGGGTGCAGTCTCGATGGCGTTGATCGCCAACAGGGTGAGCGAGGTTTTGACGTCGTGGCGATCTGACAGTTGAAACCGCCGCGCCCGCCCGGCCGAAAACTGCGCGGATCGCAGGATCGAGAACAAGGACGGGGCTTCGCCTCGTCGACATGGAGAAGGAGAATCGCATGCGTGCGTGGCGCGTAATCGTCGGATCGGACGACGCTGGTTTCGACTACAAGGAAGCGATCAAGAAGGACCTGCGGAGCAATCCGCTCGTCGAATCCGTGACGGACGTCGGTGTGGACGCGGACGGCCACACGAACTATCCCACCATCGCGACGACTGCTGCGGAGATGGTGGCCCGGGGTGAGGCGGACCGGGCCGTGCTCATCTGCGGTACGGGACTGGGGGTGGCGATCGCGGCGAACAAGGTGAAGGGCATCAGGGCGGTGACCGCCCACGACAGCTACTCCGTCGAGCGCTCGGTGCTCTCCAACGACGCGCAGGTGCTCTGCATGGGGCAGCGCGTGGTCGGTTTGGAACTCGCCCGACGTAATGTGCGCGAGTGGCTCACGTACGAGTTCGACGCGACCAGCGCATCCAACGAGAAGGTGCAGGAGATCTGCCGCTACGAAGGCGACTGACGTGCCGACCGGCAGCGCTCGCCCACAGCTGGTGGCGGTGAGCCTGAAGATGTACTTCGGCCACGCCCGAACAGTGCAGTGGAGTCTGGAGGTGGCGGCACTAGCGGCCAGGCATCCCGCGGTTGCCGGCGGCCGGGCTGAGCTTCTCGTGCTGCCGACGTTCCTCTCCATCCCGGCAGCAGTGCAGATCTTCGACGGTCTTGTCGGTGTCGGCGCTCAGAACCTCAGTGAGCACGATTCGGGCGCTTTCACCGGCGAGGTGAGTGGTGCGGAGCTGGCAGAACTGGGCGCGGTGGCCGTCGAAGTGGGCCACGCGGAAAGGCGCACATTGTTCGGTGAGACCGATGCCGTCGTGCGCGCGAAGACCGCTGCCGCGCTGCGTCATGGACTCACACCCGTGCTGTGCGTTGGAGAGAAGCTGCAAGGCGATCCCGAAGCGGCCGCGCAGGAGTGCATTCGCCAGTTCGACGACGCGTTGCAGGACAGCCGAGCGCTGGGCCTGCCCGGGCGCATCGTGGTCGCGTACGAGCCGTATTGGGCCATCGGCGCCGCCACTGCCGCGCCGATCCATCACATCCGCGCCGTCTGCGGCCCCTTGCGCGACCACGTGCGCGCGAGCCGAGGTGCGACGTCGCAGGTCATCTACGGCGGAAGCGCCGGCCCCGGCTTGCTCGCCCGTTTGAACGGCAGCGTCGACGGACTGTTCCTCGGTCGGTTCGCGCACGACCCCGCGGCAGTCGGATCGGTGTTGGATGAGGTGATCGCCTCGTGAATGCGGCTGAACTGCGATGCTCGTTCCCACACGGCTCGACGTCGACAACCGCCGAGAGCCGTAGGCGCCGCCCCTGCAGATCATGAGGATTGACGAGACATGACGATGAATCAGACACCCAGGCGGGACATCGCCATCATTACCGGTGCGGCCAGCGGCATCGGATATGAGGTGGCCTCGTACTTCGCCGCACGAGGATCTCGGGTGATCGGCGTCGATCTGAGCGATGCCGTCGTCGATCTCATGTCTGCTCTTCCCGGCGACGGGCACCTCGGCATCGTGCGCGACCTCACCGAACCGGCGGCAGCCCAAGCGGTCATCATCGAAGCGATCGAGTTCGCCGGGACGCCGACGATTCTGGTGAACTCCGCCGGAATCGCGCTCCTCGACAAGGCCGTCGACGTGCCGCCGAACCGGTGGCAGGCGACGCTCGACGTCAATCTGAGCGCGAGCTTCTACATGGCGCAGGCCGCGGGAAGAGTCATGCTCGAGGCCGGTTACGGCCGGATCATCAATCTCGCGTCTCAGGCGGGGGTGATCGGACTCGACGAGCACGCGGCCTATGCCGCCAGCAAGGCGGCGATCATCGGGCTCACGCGCGTCTTGTCGAAGGAGTGGGCGCCCTCGGGGGTCACCGTCAACGCGATCTCCCCAACCGTCGTCGAGACGCCGCTGGGCAAAGCCGCATGGGCGGGGGAGAAGGGCGAACGAGCGAAGGCGGAGATTCCCGTAGGGAGATTCGCCCAGCCGGGAGAGATCGCCTCGCTGATCGGATACCTCGCCAGTGAGGATGCGGCCATGATCACGGGCACCAACGTGCTCATCGATGGTGGCCGCACCGGCGTCTAACCCGAAGCGTTCGTCCTAGCGCTGTCTTAGACCGGTCGCCCTGGGTTTGCTGCCACCGCGGCAAGCTTCAGCCGGCCGCACAGCCGCGGCCTCGCGCACCGCCGAGTCGGCATCCGTCAACCCCTGCCCGCAGCGCGGGGCGGGCGTACGGTGTCCGAGCATGAACACAACCGGATGGGTCGTCCTGATCATCATCATCGTGATCGTCGTGGTGATCATCGTGGCGATCGCTTTGACCGTTGGACGCCGACGCAAGCAGGAACATGACAGGCATCGCGCCGACGAACTCCGTGCCGCGGCAAGGGACGACGACCTCGCCGCACGCGAGCGGGAAGCGAAGGCATCCCGGGCGGACGCGGACGCGAAACAGGCGGAGGTGGAAGCCGAACGCCGTCGCAGGGACGCCGAGGCGCATGCCGCTGATGCCGGCAACGCACGCGCCGCGGTCGATGAGAAGCTCGGCCGCGCGAACGAGATCGATCCGGATGTCCGAGGCCCGCGCTCGGCGGATGAGAACGGCGCCGCGCCGCGCCATGTTGACGACGATGCCTCCGGCACGACGGCCGGCGACTCCGACGTACCGCCGCCGCGACCATCGCGCTGAACACCGCCGGGCACCACGGCTGGCTTGAGTCCGGCGGGCCCCACGGCGGAGGTGGCCATGGGAGCGGACGTGGGGACGTTCGCCGTCCTGGCTCTGCGAGCCCGATGAGTTGCCATCCGGCGATATATGCCCCGACAGGCATGTTCTTGCCGCGTGCAGTGCACCCCCCGAAGGGGAGCTGACCAAGCCTCGATTTTTCCTTGACGCGGCGTTCTGCCGAGCGACAGAATTTCGGCTGTTAACCGCGTCGTGTCGCTCGACGGAACCGTGCTCCCACACGGTTCTGCCCTCACCCCGTTGACGAACCTTCATGGCCGTGTGCCACGTGCATGAGGCCATCACTGCAAGGAGTCCGGATTGCGTCTGTGGAGCGCGTCGAGTGGCGTAGCGCAGCCGACCAGGTCGGTTGTGCTCGGCCTCGTCGCGACTCTCGCAGCCTGGGTGACCGCGGCCGGGATGCTCTACCCGACCATGGCGGCTGCCGCATCGGAACCCACACCAACGGCGATGCCCCAATCCGTCCCCGCGGTGCAGTCGCAGCAGCAGCTACCGGCCCAGGTGCCACTGCGGAGCGAGCCCGCCGTCGTCATCGCCGTCAGCCCTGCAGAAGCGAGTGCGCGACTGCAGGAACTCCTCGCCGCTGAGACGCAGCAACTGCAACAGCAGCGCGCCGCACTCGCCGCCCAACAGGCCGTCGTCACGCTGACTCCCCAGCAGCTCGCACTGCTGCAGGCCCAGCAGGACGCGCAGCAGCAGGCCGCGGCGGCCCAGCAGCAGGCGCAGCAAGAACTCAGCAGTGCACTCCAGCAGCTCGCTCAGGCGCTGTCACACGGCACCGGCGACTGCACCACCGTCGCCGGCACGGCCGGCCAGCAGGCGTCGATCTCCTGCCCGGTGGACACCACGCCTACGACCACATCGACCGGTGGCCAGAACACGGGAACCGGCACCGGCAGTGGAAATTCGACCACGGGCGCCGGCGCCGGTAGCGGGACCTCGACCACGGGTGGCACCGGCACCGGAGCTTCGACCACGGGCGGCTCCGGCGCTGGCACGAGCGGCGGCTCCGGCACGCCGGACTCGTCCGGAACAGCGGGAACGTCCAATGGGACGACCACGAGCAGCGACGGTACGGGAACAGGGACGGGGTCGGACACCACCGCATCGGACACGGGCACTCCGCAGAACCTCGATGCGGCCGCAGCTCCCGCAACCCCGGTCACGGGCGCGCCACTCACGCAGAGCCAGCTCAACGCAGCGCTCGCAGAAGCCGAGGCCGACTGGCGGTCGGTCGGCGCTGACCCCAGCGGCGTCACCGCCTCGATCGGGGACCTCGGCGGGCTCACCCTCGGGCAGACGACGGGCACGAGCATCGTCATCGACCCGACCGCTGCCGACTGGGGCTGGGACGTCGACTACCCGGCCGATCCCGCCTCGCAGCACATGAGCCTCGTCACCGTCGTCCGCCATGAGCTCGGGCATGCGCTCGGACTGGATCACACGGCGACCGGGCTGATGGCCGAGACTCTCGCAGCGGGCGAGGTCAAGGGCGTCGACAGCGCTCCCGAGCTTCCCGCCCCGCCTGCCCCAGCAACACCAGCCCCCGCGCAGCCCGCCCCAGCGCCACCGGCCCCCGCGCCCGCCGGATCCACGCCGCCGACGCCAGCGGCATCCACGCCGCCTGCGCCATCGCCGGCATCAACGACGCCCGCCCCGACTCCGACGGATTCCGGCGCCGCTTCGGCGCCGGCAGACACGGCGTCGACGGGCGATCAGGGCGGAAGCACACCGACCCAGACGAACGCGCCGGCGGAGGCATCCTCGCCGAAGGCGAACCTCAGCGGGTTCGCTGCCGACGCGATGGCGTCGGCCGTCGCGACCCCGCAGTGGAGCGTGGCCGAGGGAACAGCGACCCTCGCGAACTCCGACGGCTCGCCGCTCGTCGGAACGCTCGGCTACGTGAGCGGGTCGAACAGCGTGACGTTCACAACGGAATCCGGTCAGGTCGCGACCCTGTCGCTCGATGGTGTGACCGCACTGGCGATCCGCGGCGGAAACGGCGACGACAACGTGACCGTCAGCATCTCGGGCGCTCCCACCGCTGTTCCGCTCAGCTTCGACGGTGGCGCCGGCGCCGACACGCTCAGCCTTGCGGGCCCCGCCGCGACGACCGATTTCTCACAGCTCGACGACACGCTCGACATCGTCCGCGACGGGCTCAGCCTCACGGCGACGGGCGTCGAGAACGTCACGGATTCCGGCTCGGGAACGGTCGAGGTGACGACGGGCGGTACGGATGTCTCGCTCGACTCCACGGGTACCGACGAGGTGACGGTGCACGGCCTCGACGGCGACGGCACCGTGACCATTGCGGCGCCGTCGGGTGAAGCGGTCATCGACGCCGGCTCGGGTTCGGTATCGGTCTCCGGCGATGTGAGCTGGTCGGGCTCGACCCGGCTCACTCTGCGCGGCCGCACGATCTCCGTCGCGGACGGCAGCACGATCGACCTCGGCGACGGCGACCTCGAACTCGCGGCATCCGATCATGGAGCTCCGGGCGCCACAGACGTGGACGCGTCGGTCGGCGTGACGGGAGCGACCCTGCGCGGGCACAACATCGTGCTCTCCGCCGACTCGTGGCTGAGTCTCATCGTCGCGGACGCGGCACAAGCGCAAGCCCAGGGCTCGGCGCACGCCCTCGTCGACGTCATCGACTCCGCGCTGCGCGCGCTCGGAGCCATCAGCCTGCTCTCGGCGTCGACGGCCAACGCCGAGGCGGACTCCGCATCGTCCGCAGGCCCGGCCAACGCCGAAGCCGACCTGGTGAGCACGGCGATCGCCCAGCTCATCGGCAACAGCACCGTCGATGCCTCCGGCACAGTGACGGTGCAGGCGACGAACGACGCCGCCGCTCGCGCCGATGCCGCGGGTTCCGCCGACGGGGGAGTGAACGCCAGCGCGGGCCTGGACCGCCAGACTCTCGCGACGCTGGGCGGAGCTTCCGTCACGGCAGGAGGAGTCGATGTCTCCACCGCCGTCACCGGCGGCCTGTCGGCAGAGGCGACGGCAACGACACCCGCTGCCGACAGCGCAACGGGGCAGCAATCCGGAGCACGCGCGACAGGGGTCACCCGTTCGACCACGAGCAGCGAACTCGACGGAGTCGTCGTGCTCGTCCCAGCGACCGGCGCCGAGTCCGGCCGTGTGGATGTCGTTTCTACGGCGAGCGGTACCAACGGGGTGACCGCGGCCACCGGCAGCGCCGCTCCCGCCGTCGCCGCCCTCGTCGTCGACGACTCCACGAGCAGCACTGTCGGCGACGGCACCCGGCTCGCGGGGGTCGGCGGACTCGGCGTGGCGTCGACGACGGACGAGACCTCGGGCACGGATGCCACGGACTCGGCATCCGGCGGCGCCATCACCCTCTCGACGGTCTCGACGAACGCGCGCCTCGGCACCGGTCCGACCACGGGAGCAGCGAGTCTCGACGTGACGGCGACTCAGCAGGCGGATGCCGCGACGACAGCCTCCCGTGTCGCGGTGACCGATGCGACGCACACCACCACCGCAACGGCGGACCGCAGTCTCGACGTTGCCGGGCAGGCGACGGTCGCGGCGACCGGTGGCTCGAACACCAGCGCGGTGACGACGCCATGGGCGACGAGCCCCGAGGTGTCGGCAACGGTCGAGCTCGCGGCCCTGCGCGCCCTGGGAGACTCGCTCGCCGCGGCATCCTCCGCGCGCGGCGGTAGCGACACCGCGCTGCCCGAACTCAGCACAGTGCCCGTGCGTTCGGTGGCGCTCGACGTCGCGGCGGTCACGACGAGCAGCACGTTGCCCGACGGCATCCTCGTCTACGCCGGCGGGCCGATCGGGGTTCCGGCGACCACGACGCTCACGGCCTCGGCGGCCGCCGGATCGTCCAGCGCCGGTGGCCACACCGCCGGCGATGCGGGCGACGCCGTCAACATCGTGCACGTCGGCACACAGGCCTACGCGGGCTCGGGCGTCGCGAGCGGCACCCGGCTCATCGTGAACGCCGGACGCGGCCCTCCAGGTGCTGACGCGACCTCAGCCACGGCATCCAGCAACCCCGACAGCACCGCACTCAACCTCGTCACCTCGTCGACCACGGCCAGCCCCGCTCCCCAGTCGCAGGCGTTCCAGCCTCCTGCGGGATCGGTGCTCATCTCCGCCGCCACCGGCGGCACCGTGACGGCCGGCTCCGCCACCCTCACCTTCGCACCCGGCTCACTGCCCGCGGACGCGTGGATCTTGATCACGATCCGCCCCGCGACCTCTGCCGGGGTTCTCGCGCTCAGCGACATCTACCAGTTCCAGGCGTTCGACGCGGCGACCGGCGCACCAATCACCCAGTTCCGCATCGCGCCGCAGCTCAGCATCGGGGTCGGTGACCCGGGATCCGGTGGAAGCGCGCAGGATGCCACGATCTGGTACCTCGACCCGACCGCCGGTCCCGTCAGCATCGCGTCGACCACCTCGCCGGGCACGGTCTCCGCGGCCCTGCCGCACTTCAGCGAGTTCATCGCTGGGCTCAAGGCCACCGACCTGTTCACCGCGATCGCGGGTGCCCTTGCGAACTTCGGCAGCGTCCCGAACTTCTCCGAAAGCTACCCCGAACTCGGCGTCGGGGGCCTCATCGAGCTCACGGATGCGACCCTCGCGGCCAGCGGCCTGAGCGTCAGCATGGCCACCGGCGTGCCGCTCTTCACCGGCAGCATCACGATCTCGGCGCACAGCGTCACGTTCGGCGGCGACAGCAACGAGACGATCACCGGCCCCACCCTCTCGTACACCCTGACGGGTCAGGCAGCGACGGCCGGCACCTTCACCATCGGGGCGACCGGCCTCGCGCTGCAACTCACCGGCGCGGCGAGCATCACGACCGGCGCCGTCGCCATCACCGCCTCGCACGGCGCCAACGGCAGCAGCCAGGTCACGGTGTCCGCACAGGGCGTGACGCTGACGGCAGGCGATCCGGCCGGGGTGAACGTCGAGATCACCGGTGGCACGCTGGCGCTCGTCGTGAGGCAGGCGGATGCCGCTTCCGCCCCGCTCGTTGCCGTACAGGTCACCGGGAGCCTCAAGGCCAACGGGGTGCAGGACGTGATGTTCGGCCCCGCCACAGCGACCTTCACACGCAACGAGCTGACCGGTCTCGAAACGACCCCGATCACGGTGCCGACCACGACCGACGGCACGGGAACACCGGTGGTGCTCAGCCTGCCCGACGGTGCGAGCGGCTTCACGGCCGAGGGTGTGACCATCACGTCCGCGGCTGACAGCATCACCGCCGACATCGCCGTCGACGTGCAGGGCTCCACCGTCGTGCTCGGCCTCGCCAAGGTCACCGCCACCGTGGGCGGTGACGGCATCACGAACGGCTCCGGCGCACTCGTCGTCGCCGCAGGCGGCGTCGCCGGCACGTTCACCGGTACGGTCACGGTCTCGGGCACGGCGACCTCTGTGACCGCGCAGTTCAGCACCATCGCGGCGGGGATCGACCAAGCCATCCAGGTGGGCGGGCAGACGATCGAGGTCGAGTTCGCGGCGCCGGTGTTCCAGCTCGTCGTCACGGGCAAGCTCGACTTCGGCCCGGTGTCGATCGAGGGCACGATCAGCACCACCGTGCAGAACGGCAAGGATGTCTTCGCCGGCACTGGTCTCACCGTGTTCGTCGGCGACGGACCGCTCGACCTGCCCAGCGGCGACCGCAACCCCGCGGCGAACGGCATCCTGCTCACGAATGCGACGATCGCCTTCGCGACCGACACGACCGGCACCGAGGTCGCGATCGACGCGAGCGGCACCGTCAGCCTGCTCGGCATTCCGGATGTAGCGCTGTCGGGCACCGCCGAAGTGCGGTACAACACGTTCTCCTCGGCTCTCCATCTTCAGCTCCCGCTCGGCTCGGGCACGCAGGCACTCGACTTCACCGGGGCGGCAGACGCGACGGTGACCGCCACCGGGGTCACGTTCTCGCTGCTCGGCACAACGTTCACCGGCGACATCACCGTCACAAGCGCTCCTGGCACCCTCACCGTCGCCGTCAGCAATCTCGCCGGATCGATAGCCGTCGGCGGCACGCCGTTGCTCGCGGCGAGCGGGCTCACCGGGTCGGTCACCTTCACCGCGGCCGGGGCGGCGACGACGGCACCGCTGACCGGCAGCGTCACCGCCACTCTGCCCGGCGCGACACTCACCGCGCAGGGCGGCTTCTCGCTCGCCTTCGACACCGGCACGAGCCCGTCGTTCGCGTTCACGGCGACGGATGCGGTGCTGACCGTCGACGGGGCGACGGTGAGCGGCACTCTCGCGGTCACGCGCACAACCGAGGCGAGCGGCACCGTCACCGAACTCGGCATCAGCGGCGCGAAGGTCTCCCTCGGCGGTGCTGACAGCGATGGCGGACTCAGCCTCACGGGCGGCACGGGCCGGCTCACGATTGCACCGGACGGGGTCTCAGGCAGCTTCGCTGCGACGATCAGCGCGACCGCGGCATCCGGATCGTTCGGGCTCACCGGGGCCGTCGGCGTCACCGTCGACACCGCGAAGCAGCAGCTGGCCGTCACCGCCACCGGAGCGATGCTCACCATCGCCGGCCAGACGATCGCGGCCGACGTCTCGGTCGAGCACAGCCTCGACGCTGCCGGCAACGGCCAGCTCACCATCACAGTGGCGAACGCCGGGTTCGCGACCGCCGCCGTCACGCTCACGGGCATCGCGGGAACTCTCGTCGTGGCATCCGACGGCATCACGGGCTCCCTGTCGGGCGCGCTTCTCGTCAGTGTTCCGCAGGTGTCGGTCTCCGGCACGCTCAGCCTCAGCGTGAACACGACCTCGGCGGCGACGACGAAACTCGCGATCACCGGGACCGGCATCCAGCTCGACATTCTCGGCGAAACGCTCAGCGGCGACGTCTCGATCACGCAGGGCACGGCCGGAGCCGGCGGAGCGGCGACCACCACCATCGCCGTCTCGAAGCTCGACCTCGTACTCGGGGGCGGCGCGCTGACTGTCGTCAACGGGTCGGCGACGGTCGTGCTCTCCGCCGGATTGGTCGAGAGCGTCACGGCCTCCGGTCAGGTCGCGCTCGACGTGCCAGGGGTGACGCTCTCCGGCGCGGCATCCGTCGGCCTGACGGGCACGAGCGGCAGCACTGCCCTCACCGTCTCGGTGACCGATGCGACGCTGACGGCGGGTGGCCTCCAGCTGACCGCGGATGTCTCCATCACCGACGCCTCGGGATCGCTGACCGTCACCGTCTCCGACCCCTCGGCCCCCGCAGGCGGCATGGCGCCCCCGCTGCTCGACATCGCCGGCATCGTCACGATCGCGGGCGCCACCGGCACCCTCACCCTCGGTGCGGCAGGCGACTCGGGCTCGCTCGTGCTCACCGGTGTGAAGTTCACCGCGGGACCGCTCGACTTCAGCACCGGCACCTTCGCGATCGGTTTCTCAGACGGTCAGTTCTCGCTCTCGGTCACAGGCGGCCAACTCACCGTCGGATCATTCGAGCTGCAGTCGGACTTCGCGATCACCCGGAGCAGCACCGGCACCGTGGTGGTCGGGTTCAGCGGGCTCAACGTGCTCTCGGGTGGCACGACGATCATCACGGGCGGCACCGGCGCGCTCGCCGTGATCCCCGCCACGACGGGCGCGACGCCGACGAGCGGCGGCATCGCCGGCGACTTCACCGGCACACTGACGGCCGCGGAACCCGGTGTCTCGGCGGGCGGCACCGTCGACGTGCGCGTCAACACCACGCTCCAGGCCGTCGACACCTCCATCGTCGTCGGCGGCACCACCGTTCCGATCAGCTTCCCGGACCCCGCCGGTGCGGTCGTCTTCGACTTCGCGATCTCCAACCTGACGCTGCAGATCAGCGACGACGTCACCGTCAAGGGCAGCTTCGAGTTCGGCACTGCCACGATCGACGGCCTCACGAGCGCTGAGGTCGTCGCGGGCCAGGGCCTGCAGATCTTCGTCGGCCGAGGCCCCGCGTTCCTCGACGACGGGTCGATCAGCCCGAACGCGGTCGGCGTGCTCGTCACCGGTGCCACCATCGGCATCGTCGAGGGGCAGAACGCACAGGGCACCAAGGTCTTCGCGGTCTCGGCGACCGGCACGATCTCGCTGATCGGCGTGAGCGGCGTCACGATCACGGGCACGGCGACGGCGAGCGTCAACACGACGGGTCTGCCGATCGACCAGGCCATCACGATCCCTGGCAGCACCGCCGATCCGGTTCAGGTGGCCTTCGCCGACGGATCGATGCTCACCCAGGTCTCCATAACCGGTGCCACCATCGCGGTGCTGGGCCAGACGCTCTCCGGCGACCTCACCATCACGTCGTCGAGCGACGGGCTGACCGTCTCGGTGAAGAACGCGAGCGTCGCACTCGGTGGCGTCGCGTCGCTGAGCGACGGATCCGGCGAGATCTCGATCACCTCGGCAGGCGTTGCCGCCCACCTCACCGGCACCTTCGCCGTGAGCATCTCCCCGAGCATCCAGTTCGACGCCAGCAAGCTCGCCGTCGAGGTCAACACCACAGCGGCCACCGTGACGCTGCCGAGTGGCACCGTCGTACCCGCCGGACCGTTCGTGCGCATCGACGCCGTCGGGCTGAGCGTCACCGTTCTTGGCCAGTCGATCACGGCCGACGTCGCGATTCAACGGGCGACGGATGCCGCGGGCAACGCCGTCACGACGATCGGCCTGTCGAACGCGAAGGTCAGCGTCGGCAGCGGCGACGTCACCGATCCGACATCGGGCGCGATCGGCGTCGGCCTCTCCGGCGGGCACGGCGTCCTCGTGATCGGGTCTTCGGGCGTGGCCGGAACCCTCTCCGGCACCGTGACGGTCGCGCTTCCCTCCGGTGTCACGGCCAGCAGCGCGCTCACCCTCGCGATCAACACCGGCACCGCCGCCGTCAGCGAAACGGTCAGCGTGGGCGGGCAGGATGTCACGGTCGATGTTCCCGGCGGCCCGTACGTGCGCTTCGAGGCCGACGACTTCGCACTGACCGTGCTCGGCCAGACGCTCAGCGGTGACTTCGCCTTCGACGACGTTCCCGTCACGTCGACCGTCGACGGCACGACGACGAGCGGCGAGGACGTGCGCATCGCGGCATCCGACGTGTCACTCGACCTCGGCGGCATCGCCAGCCTCACCGGCGGAACCCTGCTGCTGGTGCTCACGCCCGACGGCGTCGCCGGCAGCGTCTCGGGCACGGTCGCGCTCACGATTCCCGACGTGTCGGTCTCCGGCACGATCGGCGCGCAGGTCAACACCACGGATGCTGCGGTGAACGAGACCTTCACGGTCGCTGGGGTGCCGACGACGCTCACGCTCGCCAAGGGTCCGTTCCTGCAGCTGACCGGGAAGGGACTCCAGCTCTCGATCCTCGGCCAGACGCTGTCCGGAGACCTCACGATCACCGAGTCGACGGCGCCAGGACCAGACGGAACCGCTGGAACCGCCGACGACGTGCCGACGGTGACCGTCGCCGCCCAGAACCTCGTGCTGTCGCTCGGCTCGGCGGCGACGTTCACGCAATCCGGCGACGGCCAGTTCACGATCACGGCCGCGGGCGTCACAGGCAGCATCGCCGTCACGGCGGCGATCGCGGTCCCCGGCGTGACGCTCACGGGCACGATCGCCCTCGACGTCGACACCGCATCGGGCACACTCCAGGTCAGCGGCACGGGCGTCGCCCTCACGGTGCTCGGTCAGACACTGACGGGCAACATCGTGGTCACCCGGAACAACTCGGCCGCGGGGCCCGTCACCACCGTCGCGGTCAGCGACGTGTCTCTGAGCTTCGGCGACATGGCATCCGTCACGGGCGGAAGCGGTCTGCTCGTGATCGCGAAGGGCGGCATCGCCGGAACCATGAGCGCGCAGCTCTCCTTCGGTGCGGGCTCGCCGTTCGACCTCGAGGGCGCGGTGTCACTCGCGGTGAACACCTTCGCGACGGCGCAGACCGCCGACGTGCAGCTCGCGGGTCAGGATGTCTCACTGAATCTCCCAGCGGGGCCGTACGTCGAGCTCAGCGGCACCGGCATCATCGCGCGGCTCGCCGGCCAGAAGGTCAGCGGCGACTTCACCGTCACCCAGCAGGCCGGCACCGTTCACATCACGGCGAAGAACGTGACCGTGCTGCTCGGCACCACCTCGACTGAGCTGCTGCGGCTCACGAACGGCTCGGCCGACGTCACCATCGGCACAGTCACCGTGACGAACTCCGACCAGGCGACCAGCACCGTGAGCGACGCGCTGGTCGGCAGCGTCACCGGAACCGTCGCGCTCGTGAACGTGCCGAGCGTCACCCTCGGGGGCACCTTCTCGGTGATGTTCGACACGACCGCCGTGTCGCCGGACCCGACGGTGACGGTGACCGGCACGAACGTGACGCTGGGCGTTGCCGGGCAGACGCTTTCGGCGGCGTCGATCTCGTTCAGTTCGGGCGCCGCGGGCGTCGCGGTCTCGATCTCGGGTGGAGAGCTCGACTTCACGGCCGGTGGCACCCCGCTCGTGAGCGCGGACGACCTGAACGGCTCGTTCACGCTCGTCCCCTCACAGGGCGCCGACACGGCCACGACCGCAGATGACGTGGCCGGCGGTGTGTTCGGCGAGATCTCCGGGAAGGTCGCCGTCGACGTGCCCGGCGTCTCGTTCCTCGGATCGCTCATGGTCGAGCTGAACACGACGGGCACATCGCAGTCCGTCGTGACCGATTCCAGCACCACCCCGCCGACCACGGTCGACCTCGACCCCGGCACCGTGCAACTCAGCGGCACAGGCGTGCAACTCGACATCGCGGGCCAGACGATCGGCGGCGACTTCACGGTGAAGGTGTCCACCGCGAGCGGCTCGACCTCGGTGCTGATCGGCGTGACGAACATGACGCTGACCATCGGCTCGTTCGTGCACATCGACTCGACCTTCGGCTGGGGAGGCACAGTTCTCGTCACGAGCGCCGGCGTCGCCGCGCACCTGACGGGAGATCTGACCAATGCCGCGAACCAGAGCATCTTCGCCCTGCCCAGCGGCATCACGCTCGGCGGCAGCATCGCCCTCGACATCAACACCGGCGTCGCGGCCGTCGATGTCACCACTCCCGTCACGCTGAAGGAGGCCGCCGGGCCGCTGTTCAGTCTCTCGCTCACGAACGCGTCGCTCTCCGTCGACAGCGCGTTCACGTTCAAGGGCTCGTTCGCCGTGCAGCGCGGCGGAGGCTCATCGTTCAGCGCGGTCGCCGGATTCTCGACGACTCCGAGCAACGCCGTCGCCGTCGGTGACGTCAACGGCGACGGCACGCCCGACATCGTGACGGCGACCGCTGCAGGCATCCAGGTCCTGCTCGGCACGGCCACGCCGAGCGCGAGCGGAGGCCTGGATGCCCTCAGCTACACGCAGACGACGGTGACGCTGCCGAGCGCCGTGGCCACCGAGAACGTGGCATCCATCGTCATCGCCGACGTCGACGGCGACGGCCTGCCCGACCTGCTGCTCGTCGGAGACAAGACCGCCGTGCTGCGCAACCTCGGCACGACACCCGCCAACCCGGCCGTTCCCGGGTCGAAGGCAACCTGGAACGGTTTCGCCGACACGCCCGACACCACCGGAACCGGATCGACCACGCTCGCCACGCCGGGCGCGACGACGGCCGCCGTCGGCGACATCACCGGAGACGGCATCGTCGACGTCGTCGTCGGCGGTCCGACGCTGGCCGTCGAGGTATTCGCGGGTGTCGGCGCGAAGACCGCGTGGTCCGGCTTCGGCCCGACAGCGGCCAGCACGTCGGGCTACTCGGCACCCGATGCGACCGCCATCGCCCTCGTGGACATCGACCGCGACTCGCACCTCGACGTGTTCATCGGCAACTCCGACGCGGCATCCACCGGCGACAGCGTGGCGATGAACCTCGGCGACACGCTCACGACGACGAACGGGGTCACCACCAGCACATGGAAGGGGCTGAAGGCCGCCGCAGCCTTCGCCACTCCGGGGCACAGCGCATCCGTCGTCGTCGGCGACGTCAACGGAGACGGGCTGCCCGACGTGATCGGGGCGCAGCTCGGCACGGCCCCTGTCGTCTACCTGGGCGTGGCCGCGGTGGCCGCCAACAGCTCCGCCACTCCTCCCGTCGCGGCGGTTCCGGCGCACCTCGGCGAGCCGGTCACGCTCGCCCCGGCGTTCGCGCTCGCGTCGCACTACGGGCTCGCCCTCGGGGACACCGACGGCGACGGCCACCCCGATCTCGTCCTCACCGAGACCGGCGCCGGCGCCGACACCACAGGCACGTTCGTCTTCCGCAACCTGGGTAGCGCCGGCTCCGGCACGCCGTTCGACACCGGTACCCGCCTGTCGACCGTCGGCGGAAACGGCGCGGTCGTCGCCAACGTGGACACCGACACCGATGCGGACCTCGTGCTGTCAGGGACCAGCGGGCCGCAGGTTCTGCAGCAGGTGGCATCCACCCAGACCCTGATCGGGATGTCGGGCGTCACCGTCTCGCTCGGCGCGGCCGGGTCCACGACCTCCGGAGCCGCCCTGAAGCTGAACGACGTCACCGGCGCGTTCGAGATCGTCTCGCCGACGACGGCGGGCGGCACCGACGGAGGCGTCGCCGGCAGCTTCTCGGGGTCGGTGGACGCCAGCTCGAGCGGATTCACCGCCTCGGCGAGCGCATCCGTCATGTTCAACAGCTCGCAGCAGCCGATCGACACGTCGATCACCGTTGCGGGCACGGTGATCGCTCTGCACTTCACCTCACCCGACCAGGTGGCGACCGTGGCGAACGGCACGGTCACCCCGTTCGTGTCGGCGACCGTCACCGCCAGCGTTGTCATCGACAACGTCATTCAGATCATCGGCACCGTCGGGGCGTCCAGCGGCGGAATGGTGACGCTCTCGAATTCGACGGTGTTCATCGGCTCAGGACCGGCCTTCCTCGACGCGGGCAACTCCGTGCCCAACCCGAGCGCCGTCGGACTGCTGCTCACGGATGTCAACGGCACCTTCAGCTCGGACCACTCCGCGATCCAGGCGAGCGGCAACGTCGCCCTCGTGGGCATCTCCGGCGTCACGCTGAGCGGCACGCTGGATGTCGACGTCACGGGCGGCGTGCTGAACGTCGTCGGCGACCTCGACTTCGGGGTGTCCGGCCTCGCCCTCACCGGTGCATTCGGGTTCACGTTCGATTCCGCGACGAGCACCTTCGCGGTGAAGCTCGGCTCGGACATCACGCCGATCAGCCCGCCGTCCGGGTCGGATGAGGTCGCGGTCACGGCCGACGACGTGAAGTTCAGTGTCGCGGCGGGAACGTTCGCGCTCGACGTGGACATCTCGCACGGATCGATCACCGTCTCGAAAGCCGGCGTCGTCGTGGATGTCGCTGCCGGTGTCACCCTGGGCGCGGGTGGTCCATCGGGCGTCGCACTGACCGTGCCGGCCGGCGACGCGAGCGTGCAGCTCAACACGACGGGCGCCGCGGCGACCGGATCGAACAACGACATCATCGCGGCGCACAGCGTACGCGTCGTGCTCGGCGTCGCGAACCCGGCGAACCCTGCGGATGCGACGAACCTCGCCCAGCTGACGGTCGGCGGCGTGACGGTCTCCGGCGCGTTCGCGCTCGAGCGGGTGTCGGTCCCGCCGCCATCCGGTGCGGCACCGGGCGCGACACCCTCGACCGAACTCGACGTCGCCGTGACCGACCTCTCCGTCACGCTCGGGCCGGTGAGCCTGACCGGCGGCACGGGCGCCCTGGTCGTCACGTCCGCCGGCATCGCCGCCCGCTTCTCCGGCACGGTCGCGATCGACCCGAGCGTCGGGATCACGCTCGGCGGCGCGGTCGGTTTCACGATCAACACGACCGGTGCAGCGGTGGACGCTCAGATCGACACCGGCGCGCTGACCCCGGTCCCGCTCAACGTCCCGGCCGACGTCTCGGTCGAGTTCGACGGCACCGGCATCACGCTCGGCATCGCCGGCCAGTCGATCACGGCGGATGTCGCGGTCACGCAGACGACGAACGGCACGCCGCCGGTCACCACGACCACGGTCACCCTCAGCAACGTCAGCGCGAGCTTCGGCGGCGTCACACCTATCGTCAGCCTCACGGACGGGTCGGGCACCTTCACCATCGCCACCGGTTCGCTGCCCACCGCGAAGATCTCCGGCACGGTTGTGCTGAATGTGCCGTCGGTGGTGCTCAGCGGCACCGTCGCGCTCTCCATCGCGCCCGACCCGGCGAACGCCAGCGCGCTCCTCGTCAACTTCACCGGCACGGGCCTGACCCTCACCGTTGCCGGCCAGGCGCTCACGATCGGAACTCTGACGGTGACGAAGTCGGGCGGCGACGTCAGCGTCGCCCTCACCGGCGGCAAGCTCGACCTCCCTGGAATCGCCGAGCTCGACTTCTCCGGCAACCTCGACGCCACCCCGGCCGGACTCGTTGGCGGGCTCATCGTCGACCTCGGCGGCGGGTCGCCCGACGGCACCGTGCAACTCGGTGACGCGAAGCTCAGCGGCCAGGTCGAGATCGAGCTCAACACGGGCGCGACGGCCGCGACGTTCGACACCACGCCGGGCGACGACAGCACGGCCGTACGCCTGCCTGCCGGTCCCTTCTTCCAGGTCACCGTCACCGGAACAGACGGCGTCTCGCCCGCGACCGTCACCATCGGAGGAGCGACGCTCACCGCGTCGGTCCTCATCCAGCGCACCGGCTCGGGCGGGCAGGCCGAGACGGTCCTCGCGGTCACCGGCGGGTCGCTGACTCTCGGTGGCGACCAGCTCATGAGCGGCGTCGCGGGCCTCCTCGTGCTCGTTCCGGCCGCCGCCGGCACTTCCGGCAGCCCGGGAGCCGCGGGCGGGCTCGCTGCGCAGCTCTCCGGCACCGTGAACCTGTCGAGCCTCCTGCCCTCCGACTTCCAGGTGTCCGGCAGCTTCGCCCTGTCCATCAACCGGGCGGCGCACGCGGTGAGCCAGTCCGTCACCGTCGGCGGCCAGACCGTCGCCCTCGACCTCCAGGCCGGACCGTTCCTGCGCGTCGAGGCCGACGACGTGGTCGTATCGATCGACGGCCAGAAGCTGACGGGGAACGTCGCGATCGAGCAAGCGACGACGCAGACCGGATCGGATGCCGCACAGACGCAGACCGTGATCGCCCTGTCGAACGTGGGGCTGAGCCTCGGCGGCGGCGTGCTCACCCTGAGC
This sequence comes from Humibacter ginsengiterrae, assembly GCF_054780115.1. Classification (NCBI taxonomy): domain Bacteria; kingdom Bacillati; phylum Actinomycetota; class Actinomycetes; order Micrococcales; family Microbacteriaceae; genus Humibacter; species Humibacter ginsengiterrae. The sequence continues at coordinate 149,238 of NZ_BAAGWY010000004.1, read as the reverse complement.
GACGGGCACGGAGCACTCGTGATCGCCCCGAATGGCGCCGCGGGTGTGGCCGGAACGGTCGGTGGCACCGTGGCGTTCCACGTTCCGGGTGTCACGCTCAGCGGCACGCTGCAACTGGCGATCAACACGACGGGCGCAGCGCAGACGGTCCCCGCGATCACCATCGACGGTCAGACCGCGGCGGCCACGACGGTCGCCGCCGGCGTCGCCGTCAGCGGCACCGGCATCTCGCTGACCATCGGCGGACAGCAGCTCAGCGGCGACTTCAGCTTCACCCAGACCGGCGCCGGCGCATCCGCCACCACGACCATCACCGTGACCAACCTCTGCGCGTTCCTCGGCGCACCCGGCAGCACGGCAGTGGACTGCACGGCCGCCGACGCGGCGAGCGGTGCCGCAGGTGTCGAGCTCTCGACCACCGGCGACACGACGAGCACGATCGTGATCACCTCGGCGGGCGTCGCGGCCGACGCCCAGGTCTCCGTTGCTCTGATCGGCGTTGCCGGCATCACGTTCTCGGCGTCCGGCGAACTGCAGCTCAACACCACGAAGACGGCGACCACAGTCGGCGGGACCGCATTGCCGGCCGGTCCATTCGTCAAGGTCGTGGTCGGCGCAGGCACCCCGGCGACGCTGTCCATCGGCGACGTGGTCAGCCTCTCGGGCGAGTTCACCTTCGAGCAGTCAGCGACGCCGGGTGCGGATGGCAAGCTCGGCACGAGCGACGACGGCACGACCCTCGAGATCAGCGCTGTCGACGTCACAGCGTTCGTCGGGCAACTCGGCAGCGACTCCGCCCTCCCGGCGGACGGTGGCACCGGGTTCTCACTCACGAACGGCACCGCGCTCCTGCTGCTCGGTGACGGCAGCTTCGCCGGGCACGTCTCGGCGGGTGCTTCGCTCGCGATCGGCGGGCGGATCGCCGCGAGCGTCCAGACCCTCAGCCTCGATCTCAACCAGGGCGCACAGGCCGTGTCGGAGGACATCCCCGTCGGCGACGGGACCATGCTGCTCTCGCTGCCGGCGGGACCGTACGTGAAGGTCGCCGCCACGGGGATCGCCATCAGCATCGCCGGGCAGAGCCTCTCCGGCGATGTCAGCATCACGAAGACCAGCGCCGGCCTCACGCTCGCGTTCGCGAACGTCGCAGCAGGCTTCGGCCCCGCAGGAGCGCCCGTCATCTCGCTGACGAACGGTGCAGGCGACTTCACCATCGATGCCACCGGCGGCGTGTTCGGCGAGCTCACCGTGCAGCTCGCGTTCGATGTGCCCGACATCACGGCATCCGGCACCTTCGAGCTCAGCGTCAACACGACATCGCAGTCGCAGACGATCCAGAGCCTCAGCGACCCGACCACCACGGTGGACCTGCCGGTCGGCATCGAGGTCGCCGGCACCGACGTCACGCTCGGCATCGCTGGGCAGACCCTGACCGGCGGGTTCACGGTGACGAAGAGCGGCACGACCACCACCATCGACCTCGAGAACATGGCGCTCGAGCTCGGCAACGGCACGGACACACTGCTCACCGTCACGCTGAACGGCACCGCCCAGCTCACCGGCGCCGGTATCGCCGCCGACATCGAGGGCACCGTCACGATCGGTGCCGCGCTGCAGGCATCCCTCGGCAGCACGCTGTCCTTCGGCCAGAACGGCCTCAGCGTCGACGTGGGCATCAACACCGAGGCGGCCGCGGTCACGCTGCCGAGCCCCACCGACCCGACGAAGACGGACACGCTGAACCCGGGGTCCATCACCGTGACCGCAGGGTCCTCGGCGAACCCCGACACGATCACGATCGCGGGTCAGACCGTGAGCGGCGTGTTCACCTTCCAGCAGCAGAAGACAACGGCAGGCGTCAAGGTCGTCACCGTCGGATTCGACCAGCTGAGCATCACGCTCGGTGCCGGTGGCACCGGCCTCACCGTGACGAACGGCTCTGGGGCCTTCGTCGTGCAGCCCGGCGGAGTCTCCGGCACGGCCACGGTCACCCTTGCGACGAACGGGCTGCCCGTCAGCATCTCCGGAACTCTCGCGCTGAACGTCAACACGAACTCCGCGGCGGTGAACCAGACCGTACTGGTCGCCGGCACCCCGGAGACGATCGACCTGCCCGCCGGGCCGTACCTCCAGCTCGAGGCCGACAACCTCGACCTCGCCTTCGCCGGCGTCGACCTGAACGGGAACTTCCTGTTCCAGAAGTCCACGGATGCCGCGGGCGCGACGCTCGTCACCGTCGCCATGTCGGGCATCTCGCTGTACGACAACTGCACAGGAACGACCGCGTCGACCTGTGACGCGACCCCGATCGTCAGTGACCTCGTCGGCGCCCTCGTCTTCCTTCCGGCGACGAAGACGAGCACGTCGGGGTTCGCGGCAACACTGCAGGGCACCGCCGGCGCAGGGTTCAGCTTCGGCGGCATCCAACTCTCGGCAGGCACCGTCGGTGTCACCGTCAACACGACGAACGCGGCCGTCGACGAGACCGTGTCGGTCGGAGGCGTGCAGGTGAGCATCGTGGCGGGCCCGGGCGGCACTCCGGCCTCGGACATCTCGATCGTCGCCGACGACGTCTCCTTCAACTTCGAGAACCTCCTCGAGATCGAGGGCAACTTCGCCATCGACGGCAGCGGAAACTTCGCCGGCACGAAGCTCAAGGTCTTCGTCGGCGAGGGGCCGGCACTGAACGCCGACAACACCACGAACCCCGACGCCGTCGGCCTGCTCATCACGAACGCGTCCGTCCTGTTCCACGAGACGAGCGGTGCGAGCTCGAGCTTCGCGATCCTCGTGACGGGCGACCTCGCTCTCGTCGGTCTCGACGGGCTCGGGATCGCCGGCGCGGTCACCTTCCAGGTGAACACGGGCGCGACCGCGGTGTGCGTGACCGCTCCCGGCACCTCGGGGAGCTGCCCGGCCGCCACCGACGGCACCGCCGGCCTGGTGCAGCCCGACACGTTCAGCTTCGTCGCGACCGGCCTCGACATCTGGGTGCCGGGCATGCTCGACATCAGCGGCTCCCTCGCCGTCGCGCGGGAACCAGACGGCACCCTGGATCTCGCGGTCATCGGCGCTACCGTGTCGCTCGCCCTCGACAACACCGGCATCGCGCAACTCTCCGGCTCGGCCGCGTTCTCGATCAGCCCGCAGAGCGGATTCCGGCTCAGCAGCTTCCAGGTGACGGGCTTCTCGCTCTTCCCGCAGTTCAGCAGCCTGACCTTCGGTCCCGGGGCCGCCTCGCCCGATGTGCAGGCATCCGCTCCCGCCCAGCTCGCAGCCCTTGACGCGGCAACCACCACGACCCCGCCGCTGCTGTTCCCGACGGCCGACCTCGCCAGCCCGATGAACGGCGCCGTCGTCACGGAGGGCGACCTGCGCAGTCCGCCGTCGGGCAGCGACTGCACGAACGGCGCCCCGTGCATCGAGGTCGCCTACAACGACCTCAACGGGTTCGGCTTCGACGACAGCCAGCTTGCGACAGCGCCGTTCACCGTGTTCCTCAACGGCAAGCAGCTGTCCGGCACTCCGGGCTTCATCGTCGGCAAGGGCACGAAGGTCGCAGGCAAGGTCAACACGTGGGTGTACTCGGTGAGCGGGTTGCCCGCCGGCAGCGGAGCCCTCGTCGGCGTGTGGGAGGTGCACTTCACCGGCGGCGCCTTCCACGACACGCACGGCGCGAGCAACCTCGCAGGCGTCGACCGCTTCTACGTCGTCGCCCAGGCGGGCCAGTTGCCCGGCCCGATCGCACAGCTCATCGGCGGCGGCACGACGATGCGGCCCGCCGACCTCAACGCGCGCGGCTACCTCGACGTCACCTTCACGAGCCTCGACGGCACCCCGATCGATCCCGCCTCCATCACGGATGCCGGCCCCGAGTTCACCCTCGGCGGCACCGCTCTCGACGGCGTCGAGCTGGGCGCCGACGGTGTCGCGGGCGCCCCAGTCCTGCTCGGTGGCGCGCCGGTGCTCATCAGCGGCAAGGCGGGCACCTCCACGAGCCTCACCTACCGCTACTTCCTCGTCGACACCGACTCGACCGGCGCGACGCCGCTGTTCCAGCAGGGCACGCTGACCGTGAACTTCCTCGGCTCGATCACGAACGGGGTCGCGACCCCCGCCTGGACCACGCTCGGCGCTCCCGCGACGGGCATCCCGGTCGGCGACGACATCCCCGGCCAGAGCTCGACCATCACGCTCGACCCCGCTGCACCCGGCTCGACCACCGGTTCCGGCAACTTCAACCTCGGCCCGCTCACACTCAACGGGCCGAGCATCGGCCTCGGCGACGTCGGGTTCAGCGACGGCAAACTCGTTGTCACGGTCGTGCTGAACGTCAACGCGGCAACCTTGAACTTCGGTCAGGCCCCGCAGACGAGCTCGACCAGCGGAACCACCGCGGGTGCCACGAGCATGAAGCCGGCGCAGTCCGGCTCGGGCGTGACGGTCGCGCTGACCGGGCTGTCCGGAAGCTTCGGTCTCTCGGTCGACGTGCTCGGGGCTCTGTCCGGGCATCTGAGCGTCGCGCCGACCGGCAAGTGGTCGATCACGGCGGCCGGGCTCACCGCGACGATCCCCGACGTCGTGACACTGTCGGCGCAGGGCATCCAGATTCAGTACGACCCGAACTTCGACCCGAAGACCGGCCATCAGAAGCTGGTTCAGATCAACACGGCCACGATCACGCTGCCGAAGCTCAACGTGACAGGCAAGCTCTCGCCGTTCGACACGAAGACGGGCGCCAACGTCGACCCGTCGACCATGCCCGCGCCCGATCCGGCGAGCACACCGAACCCGCTGCAGCCGGCCGCGGCATCCGACGCGACGATGATCCCAGGACTCGTCGTCTTCGACGACGGATTCCAGATCGGTGAGGCATCGCTCACCTACGCGCCAGGACTGTCGCAGACCGGCGCTGGCACGCAGAACAACCTCGCCGCCACGCCCGGATCGGCGTCATCCGACGGCGCGATCAACCTGTTCGGCATCCTGAGCTTGAAGAGCCTCACCGTCGGGGTCGACAACCTGTCCGTCACCTTCGGCCAGGCACCCGTCTTCACCGGCTCGATCTTCTTCGCGACGAGCGGGGCGACGCTGTTCCCGGGCGACGCGGTCACGGCGACATTGAGCGACAGCAACTCCGCGACCGACGTGAACCCCGACGGCACGCCGAACACCGACGCACTGCGTGCTCAGATCGACTTCGGCGCCGACGGCACGGTGAAGGCGTTCCAGCTCGACGTCGACACGATGACGATCAAGCTCGGCAGCTTCCTGACCCTGTCGGCGACGGGATTCGTGCTGAACACGGGAGCCGCGGCCGACCAGCCACTCGTGTCGTTCCAGTCGATCGGCGCGAAGGTCACGGTCGGACCGCTCGCGCTCACCGGCACGGCGACGAACTTCGAGTTCCTGGGCGACGGCACCTTCAAGACCCTGAAGGGCTTCGGCATCACGATCTCGGTCGGATCGGCGACGGGCGGCTCGTTCCAGTGGCCGAGCTGGCTGCCGATCCACATCGACTCGATCGGCGTCAGCTTCCCCGACGGCATCAGCGACCCCGGCGACTTCGAGCTGATCCTGTCAGCGAGCGTGACGGGCCTCAACGGCTTGTCCGGCCTCGACTTCTCGGGTTCGATCCAGGGCATCCACATCGACCCCGAGCTGCTGCTCCAAGGGCAGAACCCGATCACGCAGATCGACTCGCTCGGCGTGACCGTGTCGGGGAACCTCTTCGGCGGTGAGATCAATGCCGGCCTGGTCGGTGGCATCGAGCGGCTCGACGCGAACGGCAACATCATCCAGCCGACCGACGAGACCACCACGGTCGCGCAGAGGGTGTTCTACCTCGGCCTGCAGGGCGGCTTCTCGATCGCAGGCATGAGCGGGTTCACCATTCGCATCGGCCTCTCGCAGCTCGGCCCGCTTCAGGTGTACCTCGACATCGAAGTGCCCGGCGGGGTGCTGCTCGTTCCGCAGATCGGCCTCGTGATGAACGACTTCTCGGCGGGCGTCCAGTTCTTCTCGACCCTGCCGAGCGAGGACGACCCGACCGCGCTGCGCAACGTGCAGATCGGCGCGCCCACGAACCAGAGCGCCGACACCTGGCTCGCGACCCTGCAGCAGCAGGTCGCGGCCCAGGCCAAGCAGATCGCGAAGAACCCGTCGATGGGCGGATTCCTCGCCGCCTTCACCGCGCCGATGACCATCACCGGCTCCGCGACGATCTACTCGCTGTTCACGTCCCAGGCCGTCTTCAACGGGCAGGTGAACATCGCCATCTCGACCGACGGCAAGTTCCTCATCCAGGGCAAGCTGAACTTCGCAGACAACGCGCTGTCGCTCTCCGGCCGGCTGTACGCCGACCTGTCCGATGTACAAGACGGCAAGGTCGTCATCCTGTTCCTCGCCGACATCCCCGACCAGGTGCGCATCCTCACCATCGACGGCAAGCTCGACATGGGATTCCGCGACTCGAGTGGGCAGGAGGTGACGTTCGACGTGCCGGGCGGCGGCTCTGCCACGCCGGGCGCCGCGACGCCGCCGACCGCTGACATCACGGACCCGGTCGGCACGAACGGCAGCATCGACCAGGGTCAGCTGAACAACACGACGGATGCCGGCGGCTCGCACTACATAGACGTGAGCTTCCACGCTCCGGCGGGAGCCGAAATCGACTGGGCGGCGCTGCTCGGCAAGCAGTCCGGGTCGAACGCCGTCCCGCTCACCCTGATGGTCGGCGGCGCGAAGGGCGGCTCCGGCACGAAGATCACGCTCGCCGGCGGTGTTCCGGTGATCTCGGTGACGACGGATTCCGGTGTGCGGTACTTCGCGCTGCATGTCGGCGGTACCGTCATGGTCGCGTGCAATTCCGCCGGCGACCCGGCGGCATCCGGCATGTGCCCCGACCGGCAGGTGACCTACCTCGACGCGAACGGCAACACCGTGGTCGTCTTCGACTCGCTGATGCTCGTGAACAGCACGGTCACGGCGGCCGACGCCGCCGGGCTCGACGACGACACCCTGCTGGCCGACGCGATGGCGATGTCCGGTGTGACGACCCTGCGCTACACCTTCGACCTCCCGAGCACGCTCCCCGACGGAATTCCCGTCGGCGTCGCAAGCCTCGACCTGCCGTCGAACTACTTCGCGAACCTCACATCAGGAAGCATCACCGGCGCGGCGAACGCCGACGTCACGCTGTCGTTCACGGTCACGGGCGCGACCGTGACGCTCGCCGACCCGGGCGACGGTGCCAGCATCGACGTGAATGCGCTGAACAACCGCGACTACGTCGACGTCACCTACGCACAGGGCAAGGACGCCTCGGGCGGTGTCGTGCAGGTCGATGCCGCGTCGATCACGGATGCCGCACCGGAGTTCACGCTGAGCGGACCGGGAGCCGGCACCATGGTTCCCGACTCCTCCCGGGCGCCGGTGCTGATCGGCACGAACTCGGATGGCTCGCTCATCTACCGCTACTTCCTCACCGGCCAATGGGGGAGCGGTGACGTGACCCTGACCTTCCTCCCCGGCTCGTGGTCCTTCGACTTCGCGCCGACACCGGCGCCGACGCTCACCGTCACGGCTAGCGGCTCCTCCACCATCACGCTCACCCTGTCGGCGTCGAACCTCCCCGCCGGATTCGTGCTCGACGCCTCGACGCTGCCGCAACTCGGTGCGCTGTTCCAGGACGCCGACCCGAACACGGCCGGCATCCAGCTCGCGATTCCGGCCACCGGGGCCACCGGATTCGACTCGAACGGCAAAGCCCTGGCGGCGAGCGACTGGCGGGTCACCATCGACCCGTCCGGCCAGCCGTTGCTGCCCGACGCGAGCGGCACCTACTCGATTCCGGTGATCGTCACGTACATCGGTGCACAGACGGCAGGCACCGCAGCTCCCACCTTCGGCCCGTCGAGCGATCCGACCAAGGCCGGGAGCCTCACGGTGCAGCCCCAGTACGCCGCCGGGGTGGATGCCGGCGCTTCCGACGCCAACGGTGCAGACGCGCCGGCGCCGGAGACGTTCGCAGAGAACGGAACGACCGACAAGAACAACTTCCTGATCGTCGACGTCGACAACCTGCCCGGCGGTCTCGACATCACCGGAAGCGGCGCCCCGTCATGGGCGACGCTCGGGGGTGCTGGCGCGGCCGGCGTCTCGATCAGCCAGGTCGTCGGACTCGGCGGCGACCAGTACATGCTCGTACTGGCGGGTGCATTCGCCCCCGGCCCGGTCACGCTCACCATCGACCTGAGCACCGTGATCACGAGCGGCGCACGCGCTCCGCCTGCGGGCTTCACCAGCACCCTCGGCTTCACCGTCACCGGCACCTCAGGCGACATCGTGAACACGTCCGCGACGGACGCGAACGGCAACCCGACCACCGCCTCCCTCAACAACGGCTCTGTCGGCATCGGCTTCATCAACGGCCGGGGCTACCTCGAGATCGACTACCACCCGACCGACGGTTTCGACATCGACCCCGCCACCATCGACGGCAACGAGTTCACCCTCACCGGCCCATCCGGCGCCGTCGTCGCGCTCGGCACCCCGGTGCGCGAGCCGGGCACCGACATCTGGCGCTACGCGCTCGAATCCGATCTCACCCCCGGCCTCTACACGCTGTCTTTCGCAGCAGGCGGCTTCCGCGACCTGTCCGGAATCGCCGACCTGGCGCAGAGCGAGACCTTCACGGTCGCACAGACCATCAGCGCCATCGCCGACCCGTCGAACGGGCAGCAGCTGTCTTCCCTCGACTTCAACGGCCGCAGCTGGGTCGACGTCACCTTCCCGAACGCCGATCCGACGACCATCCTCGACAGCCCAGCCGAGTTCACGCTCGCGATGCCGGACAAGCCGAACAGTGCCATCCAGCTCGTGGGCGCCCCCGTGCTGGTCCCCGGCACGACCGACACCTACCGTTATTTCTTCACCGGCTGGCTGCTGGACAACAAGGGCAACCCCGAGAAGCTCACCCTCACGCTCCTGCCCAACAGCTGGGCCGACATGAGCGGCGACACCGACGGCGACCCGAACGCGGCGGCCGACATCACCGCGAACGGCCACGCGACGAACAAGGCGACGGTCGAGACGCCGTTCACGGATGCCGTGAGCTCGGGCGACTGGACGACTCTTTACGCCCGCGCATGGTTCGACATGAACTACACGCCGGCGACCGGCAGCGTCGACGCGGCATCCGTCAACGGCGACGAGCTCGCGCCGATCGCCGGGCTCACACCCGACACCGTCCCGGTCGTCCAGGTCGGACCGGACGAGTTCCGGTACATGTTCACGGGAAACCTCGCGGCAGGACCGGTGACGGTCGGCGTCGTCGCCGGAACATGGAAGGACAGCGACGGCAACCTCGGCACGGCGGGCAGCTCGACCTTCACGCTGCTCCAGCCGGCGCAGTCGTTCTTCATCGACATCTCCGGTGAGCTGCTGCTGCAGCTGCCCGGTGTCAGCGACCCGATCGTCGACCTCACGGCAAACGTCACCCTCGAGGTCGACACCACCCGCGACGTGTTCACGCTCACCTTCGACGGCGAGCTCAGCGTCATCGGCCTCGGTACCGTCGGGGCGACGAGCGGCGAGTTCGTGCTCGACCTCGGCGACACCACGACCTCCACTCCCGGCCTGTGGGGTGTCGCGGCGCTGCAGACGAACTTCTCCGGCCTGCAGAAGTACGGCATCGACCTCGACGTGACAGGTGTACTCGCGATCAACACGACCGGAGTCGAGAAGGACGAGACGATCACGCTGAAGGGCATCGGCCAGAACGGCACGGATGTCACGAAGACGTACAACCTGCAAGGCGGCAGCTTCGATCTGCAGCTCTCGGGCGTGCTGGCGGTCACCGCGCCGGGGACGACGACGCAGCTCCTCGACCTCGACGGAGCCATCGACATCCACCTGCAGACCCAGGGAAGCTTCGAGCTCGACATCTTCGCGCAGGGCGACCTGTCGTTCGGCATCGGCGCCGCGCAGGTGCACTACGGCAGCGTCTCGGCGCTGCTCGTGGTCGAAAGCGACGGCGTCGCCGGGCGGGTATCGGTCGGTGCGGGCGGCGACATCGGGCTCGACGGGATCACCGGGCTCAGCGCGAGCGGATCCGTCACCGTGTGGTTCAACACGACCATGCATGACGTGGTGTTCACCGTCCCCGACTCGTTCGCCGCGACACTCGGCGCGAACGACCCCGGCACGATCACGATCTTCGGCGCGGCGCCTGGGCTCGACGGCAAGCGCGATCCGAACGCCCCAGCGGGCGGGGCGGTGTACGTCAAGGCGATCGTCAACGCGACGCTGAACATCGGCAACGGGGCGCTGACGCTCATCGGCACCATCGGAATCACCGCGAGCGTAGACGGCTCGGGCAACGCCGTACTGCAGCTCGACGGGAACGTCGGAGCGACTCTGCCCGTGTTCGGCTCGGTCACTGGTGAGATCTCGCTCGCGCTGTACATCGACACGCAGAACCCTCTCGACTCCGGCGTCGTGGGCCGCGTGCAGCTCACGCTCGGCAGCGCGATCCCCGATCTCTCGTTCACCGGCCAGCTGCTCGTCGAGATCAACACGCTCTCCACAGACAAGACGGTGCAGACCTTCGCCGTGCAGGAGACGAACGGGGTCTTCGGCGGCTTCGTGCTCGACGCTCAGGGCAACCCGGTGGTGCAAGACGAGACCATCGCCGCAGACAGCCTCATGGTGCACCTGGCCGGCTCCGTGATCATCGGCACCACGCTCACCATCACAGGCAGCGCCACACTGAACCTCAGCGCAGCTCCTGGCAACTTCGGCTTCGACCTGGCAGTGACCGGGAAGGCGGCGCTGAACCCGCTCGGCGACGTCGCGATCACGGGTCACTTCATGGCGAGCAGCGCGGGCGTCGTCGCCTTCGCCAACGTGACCGTGAGCTTGGGCGTCGGCAGTGACTTCACGATCGCCGGAAGCGCGACATTCGCCCTGAACACGACCGGGTCGACCGTCCAGTTCGACGTGAACGGCACCCCGACGTCGGTACCGGTCGGCTTCGAGCTCAGCGTCACCGCGACCGTCGACATCTTCGGAGTCATCGAGGGCAGCGGCATGGTCTTCATCGAGGCCGGCCCCGGCGGGTTCGAGATGACCCTGCAGATCGCCTTCAGCATCGGCGGTCTGTCATTCTCGGCCGACGGCGCTGTCGGAATCTTCAGCAACGGCATCGTGCTGAGCCTGGCAGTGACGGCGACTGCAGACGCCGCCATCTTCTCGATCAGCGCATCCGGCACGCTGGCGATCAACACGACCGGCGCCGCCGTCACGTTCAACAATGGCGGCACGAGCCCGATCACGGTGCAGAGCGGCTTCATGCTGTCGCTGACCGGCACCCTGTCGATCCTCAAGATCTTCAACCTCGACGCCGGCTTCAGCATCACGGTCACGAACAACGACGGCCAGGAGTACTGGAGCCTGTCGGCGAACGCGTCGCTCGACTTCTTCGGCATCGCGTCGCTCTCCGGCAGCATCAGCCTCGATTCCCTGGGCAACTTCGACCTCGAGCTCTCGGGCCGGCTCGTGCTCGGCAGCTCCGACTACGGGATCGTCGGCGACTTCCACGTGCAGGTGACCTCACAGCACTACACGCTCAACGGAAGCGACGAGTACCGCTTCTTCCTCAGCATCGGCGGGGATGCCTCGGTGCGGGCCTTCGGCATCAGCCTCGCCGGAATCAGTGTCGACGCATCGTTCTCGCTCGACACGGGTGACGCCAACGACAACGGCGAGGTGCCGATCGTGCTGAGCGTGCACGTCGAGGTGCACTTCCTCTTCTTCAGCATCGGCGGCACCGTGAGGATCCAGCTCGGTGTGCTGCAGCTCCCGCCGCCCGTGTACCTGGCGTCGGACGGCACCTCCGGCAACCGCACGTGGGACAGCACCGATTCGACCCCCCGCGAGCTCATCCTGAACGTCGGCAGCCTCGCTGCGGCGCGCAACATCGGCACCGGCTCTCCGGATGAGACCTACAACATCACGCAGATCGGCGGCGGTCCAGGCGACGCCACGATCCAGATCACCGCGTACGGCCGCACCCAGGTCTACAAGCACGTCAGCGGCATCAAGGGCGACTTCGGCGACGGTAACGACCAGCTCTACGTCAACCCGTCCGTCACGGTGCCGCTCACCATCACCCTCGGCGGCACGGAGGCCGCAGGCTCCGACGCGGCGAATAACGACAGCAACATCGTCGACGATGCCGGCGTCGCGGCCAGCGGCACCACGACCATCGACGGAGGCCCCGGAATCGACCTCATCACGGTGGTGGGCGACGCGACCGTGACCGGCGGGGCCGGCGACGATGTTCTGCAGCACGTCGGCAGCGGGACCGCAAAGCTCGACGGCGACGCCGGGAACGACATCCTGATCGGCAGCAGCGACACCGACACGCTGATCGGCGGCGCCGGGGACGACAGCTTCGAAGGGCTCGCAGGGTCGTACGAGGGCGACGCGGGCGACGACCTGTTCGCCATCGACGAGACGGCGCCGCACTCGGTGACCGTGGACGGGGGCGACGGCAGCGACACTCTGCAGGCCGTCTTCGGCGCGACGAACGACACGATCGACGTGTCCACGCCCAGCGCGAACACCCTCGACATCGGAGCCGGCTCGAGCTCGCAGACGCTCACGAACGTCGAGACCGTCACGATCGGTGCGGGTGCAGGGGCCGACACGATCACGGTGGGCGACCTCACCGGCTCAGGGCTGTCGACGCTGAACCTCGACCTCGGCGCCGTGTCGCCGGCATCCGACGGGTCGGCCGACAAGGTCACCGTCGAGGGCAGCCAGACCGTCGCCACGCGGGCGACCGTGTCGACCGTGCCCGCGTTCACCACAGTGCCGAACCCGAGCGCACCGATCCCGGTCACCGCCACGGACGTATCGCTCCAGCCCGTCGCAGGCGGGACGGGATACTCGGTCCTCATCGCCCACGGCGTTCGGGCAGAAGGCGACGCGCTCACCGTCGAGACCTTCGGCGGCGACGACATCATCGACGCATCGGGTGAGACGGCCGACCAGCTCGCACTGACGCTCGAATCCGGTGACGGGAACGACCGGGTCATCGGCTCGCCCTTCAACGACGTGATCGACAGCGGTCTCGGAAACGACACCGTCACGGGTGGCGCCGGCACCGACACCTTCACGGATGCCGGTGGGGACGACACCCTGATCGAGACCTTCGACAGCGACTTCGAGCTGACCGACAACCTTCTCGTGATCGGCACCGCGACCACAACGAGCTCCGCCGGCAATCCGACGACCGCGGCGTTCTCGTCAGCCACCGTCGAGAACCTCGGCGGCATCTTCGAGAACGCGGTGCTCACCGGCGGGACCGGAGACAACATCTTCTTCGTGGGCAACGCAACGGGCGCGCTCGTCGCGAACGGCCGGAGATTCCAGGTGGTCGGCTGGACGGGTGCCGCGACGCTCGACGGTCTCGGCGGCGACGATCAGTTCGTCATCTCGACCCTCGACTCCGCCGGCTCCAGCGACTCGATCGACGGCGGCGCCGGAACGAACAGCCTCGAGGTCGACGGAACCAGCCTGCGTGAGGACGTCGCCATCGGAACCGACGCGAGCGGCACCGACCAGATCGTCTCCACCGAGTGGGACCCGGACCGCAACCCGGCATCGACCACGATCGACCACACCGGTATCCAGTCGGTCACCATCAACACGGGTGCCGGAGCAGACCGCGTGTTCGTGAACTCGATCGACGTCGTCCACACCATCAACGCGGGTGACGGCAACGACGAGATCGCCGTCGGCAGCCTCGCGGCGCCCGCCGACGACGCCACAGGCGCCCCGACGCTGATCGCCAACACGGGCGGCGTGCTCACCGGCATCCAGGCCCTGCTGTCCATCGACGGCGGCATCGGAATCGACGCGCTCAGCTTCGATGACTCCGGCGACACCGTCGGTCGTACCGGCACGCTGACCTCGACGCAGTTGAGGGGCTTGGGGATGTCCGCCGCCGGCGCCGACTACCTCGACTTCGAGTCGCTGGGCATCACCGAAGGCTCGGGAGACGACACCTTCACCATCGAGAGCACGCACAACGGCGCATCCCGCACCACCGATCTCAACGCCGGACCCGGCAACGACACGGTCGACATCGAGACCGTCAGCGGACCCACCTCCGTCGAGCTCGGCGCCGGCGACGACACGGCGACTGTCTCGGGCACCGACGCGACGCTGAACGGCATCGGCTCGTTCCTCACGATCGACGCGGGCACAGGCAGTGACACGCTCGACGTCGTCGACACCGGCGCGACCACCGACCGTATCGGCACGGTCACGGACGACTCGATCTCCGGCCTCGGCACCAACCTGAACGGCTCGCACGCGCGGCCCAGCCTGGTGCAGACCGTCACCGTCGCGGGTGCCTTCGGCGGCCGGTTCACCATCACCGTCGACGTCGCCGGCGCGAACGGCGCGACCACAGAGGCGACCACGGCCGAGATCGACTACAACGCGTCGGCACTCACGGTGCAGAACGCGCTCGGCGCCGTGCTCGGCGCCGGCAACGTCCTCGTCACCGGTGAGGGCGGCGTCTGGGTGATCACCTACGCCGGGGCGCTCGCAGGTGACTCCGGATGGGCGGATCCGATCGTCGGCGTTCAGTCCTCGGCGCTGCACCCGCTCACCGCGTCGCCCGCGCCCGGCGCACAGCCGCTCGCTACCGGCTTCGCCGACGGGAGCGACGGGCTCATCGACTACACGGCGTTCGAGAGCTTCGCACTCTCCCTCGGCTCGGGAGACGACGCCCTCGACGTCGAGGACACCATTGCCGGCACCACCACGATCGACACCGGCGCCGGCGATGACCGCGTCGATGTGGAGGCCATCGGAGGCACCACGAGCGTGAGCGGCGGGACCGGCGACGACTGGCTGGTCACAAACGGCATCGCCGACCCCGACGGCACACCCAACCCCTTCGCCGGCAACACGCTGACCCTGAACGGCGACAGCGGCTCCGACAACTTCCTCGTCAACCTGTTCGGCAACGGCGACTCGTTGATCGACGTGGTCGACAGCAACAGCGACGGCGGCGTGAACAACCTCATCGTGAACGGCTCCGACCTCGGCGACACGTTCCTGCTGCGCCGGAACCTCGTCGCGTTGCTCTCCGCCCCGCAGGCCGGCACCGGCGCCTTCACCGCGGCCGAAGAGGTCGAGTACCCCGGCGCACTCGGCGGCAGCGTCGTCGTCAACGGCGGCAGCGGCAACGACTTCTTCGCTCTCGACGACACCTCCGCGGCGGTGACGATCAACGGCGGCGCCGGCGATGACACGTTCGACGTCGGCCAGCTGTACACGAACTACGTTCCGACCGCCATGTTCGGCATCCCGCCGGCCGACTTCGCGGCGACGACGCGCGGCGACCTCAGCAACGGCATCTCCTTCGCCGCCACGATCAACGGCGACGCCGGTGACGACACCTTCAACGTCTTCCACAACCTCGCCGTGCTCGCCCTCAACGGCGACGACGGCGACGACACCTTCATCATCGAGAGCTTCGCCCTTCAGTCGCAGACGAGCGAGGTCAACGCGGGCGCCGGCAGCGATCTGATCGCCTACGCGATGAACGCACCCGTCGCTGTCGACGGCGGCGACGGATTCGACACCGTGATCGTGATCGGCACCGAGTTCGGCGACCAGTACGTCATCACGAACAACGCGGTGTACGGCGCCGGGCGGTACATCACCTACACGAACGTCGAGGACCTGAAGATCGAGGGCCTGCAGGGCAACGACACCTTCTACGTGCTCTCCACGAACCCCGGCGTCGACACCCAGATCTTCGGCGGAGACGGCAGCGACACCGTCCAGGTCGACGGCGACGCCCAGCCGGTCGAATCCAACGACGGCCTCGGCCACACCGGGCTGATCGACTCGTCGGCCGTCGAGACGACATCCGGGCTGACGGATGCCTGGAAGAACGTCTCGGTCGACGGGGTCGCCGCCGAGATCGTCGACGCCGACTCGCCCGCGATCGTGATCGCACCCTCCGACGGATCTCCGGAACTCACCGTGAACGAGGCCACGCCGGGGGTGACGGAGCAGCTCACCGTACGGCCGACGCTAGCGCCGGACGCCGAGGTCTCTGTGACCATCTCCGCCCCGATCGAAAGCGACGATCCCAGCGTCTCGACCACGGTCGAGCTGTCGGCCGACGGCATCCACTGGGGCACGAGTGCGACGCTCTTCTTCGCGGCGGGCTCGACGGCCGGGCAGACGCTGTTCGTCCGAGCCGCGTTCGACCTGCTCCCCGAGGGCACGCAGACGGCGGCACTGCAGGTCGCGGTGAACTCGACGAGGGCCGACGGCACCCCGGGCTCCTACAACGGCATCGAAGTCAACGACGTTGCGGTCAGAGTGATCGACGCCCAGGAGCCAGCGGTCGTCGTCACACCGGACCCCAACGGCAACACGGTCGTCGAGACGACCGACCCCGGCGCGGCCACGACCGCGAACGACGAGATCTCGACCTTCACGGTGCAGCTGCCTCGTGGTGCCGTGATCAGCGGCGCGGTGACCGTCGTCGTGACGGCACCTGAAGGGCTGCAGCTCCGGGTGGGGAACTCCGGCGCCTGGGCATCCACCGTCACGCTCACCTTCACCGGTTCAGACGCGACCGCGCCGATCGAGCTCGAGGTGCTGGCGCCCGCCGACGGCGTCGTCGAGGGCCAGCACATCCTCGACATCACGGCGACGGTGGTGGTCTCCGCGGACGGCGCCGACGCCATCGCCGGCACGGTGGCCGGCACGACGGGCCGCGATGACGAGTTCACCTTCGCGGGCACTCCGGTCGACGGCGGGCTCGTCGGGTACACGGTCGTCATGACCTCCGGCGCCGGTGCTGGACAGGTGCGCTCCGTGCTCGCCGTCGCGGTCGAGACCGTCGACGGCGCGACCATCAACGTGATCACGGTCGACACCCCGTTCGACACCCTGCCGGTCGCAGGTGACGCCTTCCAGATCTTCGGCTACCAGGCACCGGCCACCGCGCCGGCCGGCGCCCTCACCGTCACCGCAGTGACGCAGTCCGACCCGGGTGACGGCTTCGGTGAGATCGACACCCTCACGGTGACCGGCGCGACGCTCACGCCCGGCGCGCTGGTCGGCGCCACCCTGCGCATCGTCGGCAGGACCGGCTCGACGTTCGTGCGCACGATCGCCTCGAACACCGCGAACGAGATCACTCTCACCGACGCGTGGGGTGCCGCGCTGTTCACGCTCGGCTCGACCCAGGTCGTCGTCACCGACGTCCCTGGCGTCACGGTCGCCTCCGTCCCGGTCCTCGTGTACGACACCGACACACCCGACGTGGTCGTGACCCAGACGAACGGCTCGACCCGCCTGGTCGAAGGCGCCACAGGCGACGAATGCGGCGCGACCGACTCGATCGGGGTGCGTCTGACACAGGCCCCGGCCGACGGTGGCACGGTGACCGTGACGCTGACCGCGACGGCGACACGGAGCCTCGACCTCACGCCGGGCTCGACCCAGTGCGGTCTCGGCCAGAGCATCTGCGACGGCATCCAGCTGCAGTTCATCGCCGACCCCGCCAACGCGGCCTTCGAGACGGTCAGCGCGGACGGGTTCTCGATCTCGCTCACGTTCACCGCCGCGAACTGGAACGTGGTGCAGAACATCACGGTGCGTGCACTCGACGACGGCGTCGTCAACGGCGGCGATCTGCAGGAGTTCCCGCACCTGCCGGAGCGGGCGATGGGCGTGCAGGGACCGCTCAGCGTGAACGGCGGCGACGACCCCGATCCGTTCGATGTGCCCGACCTGGACTCCTACCTTCCCGTGCTGCTGCCCGGCGAGTCCTCCGGCCACCCGCTGCCGGCCACGGCCCCGAGCACTGACGAGATCGAGTCCGCTCAGGTCGACACGCTCACGGTCGACGACGCCGACAGCCCGGCGAACGACCCGGCCGACGTGCTGGGCATCGACCCGCTCACCGGTCTCGACAACCTCTCCGGCCTCGGCATGGACGCCGGCGTCACGATCGACGGCATGCGCTTCTTCGGCGGCATCGACTACACCGGCCTCGAAGACCTGCGGATCGACCTCGGCTCCGGCGCCGACAGATTCACCATCGATACGACGCACGACGGCACCACCGAGATCGACGGCGGCGCAGGCGACGACAGCTTCAACGTCGTCTCGCTCTCCGGCCACACCCTCATCGACGGCGGCGCAGGCGACGACACGTTCGACGTCGACACGGCGAGCCACCTCCTCACGATGCTCTCCGCGCTGCTCGCACTCGACGGCGGTTCCGGGAACGACACCGCGGTGCTCGACGACAGCGCAGAGACGAGCGCAGTGGATGCCACGCTGACGCAGACCTCGCTCACCACCTCCGACGTGACTGCTCGCACATCGCCGGATGAGCTCGGCCGCCCGCTCGACCGGATCTACTCGGTCACGCCGCCCGCCGACGGCTCGGCGTACACGCTCATGCTCAACGCCACCATCGGCGGCATCACCACCGGCATCGGCGCGGTCACCGTCGTCGCGGGCGAGTCGGCGGCTGCCCTGCAGCTCGCCCTGCAGCTCCTGCTCTTCCCGCAGACCGCCGGAGACGACCCCGGCGTGTCCGAGCTGTGCGGCAGCGGCACGCCGCCCACGACCGCGTGTGCACCGAGCGTGTACGTGTGGCAGCTCGGCGGCGAGTTCCTGATCGGATTCCGCGGCGAGGTGAACGCGGACCCCGCGAACCCCGTCACCATCGGCCTCTCCGCGATCGGCAGCACCGCCACCCTCACCGGAACCACGGCCGCGCTCTCGACAGCGCGGCAGCACGGTGTCGAATTCGCAGGCCTGGAGACCATGGATGTCTCGCTCGGCAGCGGCGACGACGTGCTGAACGTACAGGGCACGTCTGCGCAGACCAACGTCTCGCTCGGCGCAGGCGACGACAGCGTGTTCGTCTCCTCGCTCGCGAACGAGCCCCTCGGTGCGCACCCCCAGTTCCTGGCCGGCGAGCTCGACGGCATCCTCGGCACCGTCAACCTCGACTTCGGCACAGGCGACGCGAACAGCCTGCTGATCAGCGATGAGGCGAGCGTCGCGGGCGACGAGAATGTGCTGATGACGGATTCCGTCGCAGAAGCGTCCGCGCGTGACGCCGCGGTGACCGCGGGCGAGGGCTTCCTCGGCGGAGCGCCGGAGATCTCCCTCGTCGGCCTCGCGACGGGCTCGATCACGTGGCGCGCGGCGGCCGACGGGCGGCTCGACCCGGGCATCCGCATCTGGTCCGGATCCGGTGCGGACTCCTTCGCCGTCGACGGCACCTTCTACCGCGCGGGCACCCGTCAGACCACGTGGCTGAACACCGGCCTCGGTGACGACAACGTGACGACCGGGCTGACAGACGGACAGGACGGATTCTTCGTTCTCGACACCCAGGGGCCGGACAACAACGAACTGCCGCTGCCCACTTCGCTCGCGACGGGCGACGGGGCGCTGATCCCGGCATCCACCGTCTCGGTCACCGTCGACGGGAAGCCACTCGACCTCAGCCGCTTCGTCGTGCACGGCGAGCTCGACACCGTCGGCCTGTTCGACTCGCTGCTGCCGGGCGACACCGTCGACGTCACCCTCACGACGGAGCTCGTGACGCAGGGCTTCGAGTCCGGCATGCAGCAGGTGAGCCTTCAGCCGGGCGACTCGGCGCGCGTGTTCGTGAACGGCGTCGAACTGTGCGGGCCAGAGACGCAGGCCTGCTCGGTCGTGGGCGGAGTCCTGAGCTTCGACCCGGGGTCGGCTCACGACCTGGGACGCGCCGACCCCGCAACCGGCGAGCCTGCAGACCTCACGGCCGACGACGGCCCCTCCTACGTCGTCGTCGATGTCACCCGCACGACCGCGGTGCCCGAGTTCACGGTCCCGGCATCCGGCCCCATCGCCGACCCGGCGCTGAGCGATGACGACACCGTCGACGCGAGTGCCTCGACCTTGCCGCTCGTGATCTTCGGCGGCCAGGGCGACGACCGCATAACGGCGGGCCAGGGCGACGACCTGGTGTTCGGCGACCGGGGCCTGGTGCTCTGGTTCGAGCAGGGCGCCGTACCGCAGCTCCCGCTCGGCGACACGGCCCTGACCCCTGCCCAGCTCATCGCACTCGAAGCGGCCGCGGTCGCGGTCAGCGGAAACGGCGGCACTGGCGACTTCACGGATGCTCAGGACCACCTGGTCGGCGTCGCCGTCACGACAGCACCCACGGTCGGCGGGAACGACACCGTCTCCACGGGAGCCGGCGACGACCTGGTGTTCGGCGGCGACGGCGCCGACACCGTGAATGCCGGCGACGGACAGAACATCGTGCTCGGCGACAACGGCCGATACTCCGCGAACAACAGCTCGACGGCCACCTGGGGCACCCTGCCCATCTCGGCCGGCATCCTCACCACGACCGACCCTGCAGACGGCGGGAACGACACCATCACGTCGGGCTCCGGCACCGACGTGATCCTCGGCGGTGCCGGCGATGACACCATCGCGAGCGGCGCGGGCGACGACGTCGTCGTCGGCGACCACGCGAGCCTCACCTTCGGCGCCGAATCAGGCGCACTCGCGCTGCTCAAGGTCGCCGTCATCGACGACACCATCGGCGGAGCCGACACCGTGCACGCCGGCGCGGGCGACGACATCGTCATCGGCGGCACCGGTGACGACCGGCTCGACGGAGGCGACGGCAGCGACCTCGTCTTCGGCGACAACGTCACCATCGATCGCACGACGAACTTCGGCGACTTCGCAAGCCTGCGTTTCCAGACGCTCGACGGCACCACCATCTACGACCCGACGACCGGCGCCGTCGACCTTCCACCGACGGCAGGAGCGACCCCGGAGAACCAGCCGGGCGGCAGCGCGTGGTGGGCCGACTTCGTCATCGCCTTCCAAGACGACGACCTCCTCGCACAGCAGACCGACCAGGCCGCGTACGGCAGCGACTACATCGCCGGCGGCGGCGGCGACGACATGATCTTCGGCGAGCTCGGCGATGACACGATCCAGGGCGACGGAAGCATCGACACAGCCGACGGGACCGACGCGGTCGGGCCCTGCACGGCGGCGCAGAAGGCGAGCACGGATGTCATCGCCTCCCGTTCCGCGGCCGGCCTGTGCGTCATCCCCTCGGTCGTCACCGCCGACGACGGCAACGACTACATCGAGGGCGGCGGGGGCAACGACACGATCTTCGGCGACGGCGGCGACGACGACATCATCGGTGGCTCGAGCGACTTCTTCGGCCGCACCACCATGGAAGAGCGCCCCGACGGCAACGACCTGATCTTCGGCAGCACGGGCGCCGACACGGGTTACAGCGACAACACGCCGGGCACCGCCAGCGACTCCGACGTCATCGTCGGCGATAACGGCGACATCGTGCGCCTGGTGGATGCGAATGACGCCCTGCTGCACTTCACCTACGACAGCGGGCTCGTGCCACGCGCCGTCGTGCTGCTCGACTACACGCCGGGCGGCCCCGACCTCGTGCCGGCGGACTTCCCGGGCTTCACCCCGGCGGATGCCGCGACAGCCGGCACCGGGACGGTCGACGTCTGGGGCGCAGACGAGATCCACGGCGGGGCGGGAGACGACACCATCTACGCCGGCGGTGGCAACGACGTGGTGTACGGCGACGCGGGCGATGACGACATCATCGGTGGCTGGGGCGACGACTTCCTCGACGGCGGCACCGGCACGGACGGCATCCTCGGCGACGACGGCACCATCCTCACCAGCCGCAACGGCATGACCGAGCCGCTCATGGGCGTCACCTCCGCGAACACAGAGGGCAACATCAGCGATTCGGGCGACAAGATCGAGACCACTGTCCTGACGACCGGGCAGCTGTTCAAGACCCTTCTGGAGCCGGCCGACGAACTGAACCTGACCACCGCGGATCCCACCGACCCGACCGTGACGATGCCCGCCCCGAAGGTCGAGAACGACGTGATCTTCGGCGGCGACGGCAATGACTTCCTGCACGGCGGCGCCGGCAGCGACGCGATCAGCGGCGCCGAGGCCCTGCCCACCTCGTGGGCGCCCGGGCTCGACGGCACGCTCGTCGAGGTGGATTGGAACCACCCGTTCAACGACGGAACCCTGCTGGGCTTCAACTCCACGACGGATGAGTTCACGCTCTACGACCCGAACGACCCGCGGACGAGGATCACCCTGAACGCCGACGGCACCCTGAACCGCACGGGCGATGAGACCTACCTCTTCTTCCTCGACAACGATGCGAGCCAAGGTCCGCTCGTTCCCTCGTGCACCGCAGCGGACAAGAAGGGCAACTGCACGCAGACCTCCGAGACCGCCAGCGACGGCAACGACGTGATCTTCGGCGACCTCGGCAACGACTGGATCGTCGGCGGCACGGGCAACGACATGCTGTTCGGCGGTACGGGCGACGACCTGCTCAACGCCGACGACAACCTCGCCACCGACGGCTTCGCCAACGACAAGCCGGACACCGATTCGACCTACGAGGACATCGCCTTCGGCGGCGCCGGATACGACGTGCTGATCGCCAACACGAGCGGCGACAGCCTGATCGACTGGAGCGGCGAGCTGAACACCTTCCTCGTCCCGTTCTCGCCGAACGGGCAGCCGACGATCAGCCGCAACCATTCGCCCTCACTGCAGTCGCTCCTGACGCTGCTCGGCGTCGTCGAGGGCGCCGATCCGCTGCTGACCGTTTCGGCGGGTGAGCTCGGGCTCGTCACCTCCGACCAGACCGGCGGCCCGACCGACCCACAGCCCGTCGGGCACATCGAAGGCGGGCCGATCGACCAGGCTCCGCTGCCCGCCACCTACGACCCGAGCGCGCCGACCGAGACCGTCTCGGGCAGCACGACCCCCGTCACGCCCACCGCGGGCACGGTCGCCACGACGTCGGGTAGCGGGATGACCGGGAACAACGGCAAGGGAAAGGGTGGCGGTGCCGGCGCCACGTCGACCACCAGCGCCACGGCCAACGCGATCGCCGAGGCCGGCAGCAGTCGCAACGGCAACGGGAAGAAGTCGGGTGCGGTCACCATCTCCACTCTGCTGGCGAGCGTACGGGGCTACGCCACAAGCGCGCAGCGGCAGGATGCCTCGTCGCTGCTGCTGCTACTACTTCTCCCGCTGCTGCTCCTCGTCGCCGCATCCACGGCCCGTTTCTCGAGGCGTCGGCGCAGGCAGGCACGCCTTAGATTGAACACATGACGCACTGGCACCCCGTACGGCTGATCGCGGCGTTGTGCGCCGCGATCGTGCTGTCCGGGTGCAGTGCCGGTGCACCGTCGAGAACGGACGCCCCGAGCGGGTCCGCGCCGGCCGCTCTCGGCTGCACTGCAGCGAGCACCGAGCTCGTGGCATCCGTTCAGCAATACGTCACCGCCTACGGCTCCGCGCTCGCCTCGCCGAACCCGTCGTCCTCGTCACCCTCGTCGCCTCCCGCCAGCGGGCCGGGTGCCGCATCGTCGACGAACGGCGCCCGCCTGCAGGCGGCCGTCGCTGCAGCGCAGATAAGCGTCACGGCGGGCAAGTGCAGCCTTGCGGACTTCCGGGCCCGGCTCGACAAGGGGCTCCGCGGAGTCACCGCGAACGGGCCCATCGCGCAGGCGGTGCTCCTCAAACTCACGGCCTCGCTCGACGGAACCGCTCGCACCCAGGCCCAGACGGTCGACGTGCCCGCCGGAGCGGACTTGCGCACGGTGGTCGCCGGGCTCGCCCCCGGCTCGACGATGCAGCTGGCCGCGGGAAGATACCGACTCAGTGACACGCTCGTCCTGCTCGACGCGGTCAGCATCGTCGGTGCGGGCATCGGGGCGACCACGATCGACACCACCGCCGGCGGCGCCGGTGTCGTCGACCTCACCGACGGCCGTGTCGAGTTCCGAAGCCTCGCCGTCGTGCACAGCGGAGCATCCTCAGGGGACGTGATCATCGGCGGTCCGACATCGTCGCTCGAGCTCACCCAGGTGCGGGTGAGCGGGGCCGCTGCAAAGGGCGGCGCCGCCGCGAGCGCCGGATCGCCGGCCCCCGCACCGCCCGCCGGCAGCTCCGACGGCATCGGTGTTTTGATGTCCTCGAGCAAGGGCGCCGGAACTCATGGCACGACCCTCGAGATGACGGACTCGACAGTGGACGGCAACGAGGGGGGAGGCATCATCCTCTCGGTCGGACAGGCGGCGAGCTTGCGCCGCCTCACCATCACCTCGAACGGAGGATGCGGGGTCTGCTTCTCGGGCAGCAGCACCGGCGCCGTTCGTGACAGTCACTTCAGCGACAACACGGTCGGCGTCGCCGCGCTCGATACGGCAGCGCCGGCCGTCACGAGTGACGTGTTCACAGGGGGCGAGTTCGCGATCCAGGTCGCGGGCTCGGCGACCCCGGATATCGAGGGTGCGACGATTTCCGGCGCGACCCGTGGAGCCATGATCTTCACCGACACCGCAACCGGAAAGGTGGACGGCTCCAGTTGCACGAGCGTGCCTTTCGGCATCGTCGTCGGCTCGAAGGCGCTGCCCTATCTCGGCACCAACTCGTGCCCTGTGGCGACCGGGCCCTGACCGGCTCGCGTCGTCCCGCACGGATGCGAGCTGGTGCGCCCAGCGGACAGCCGGAGCCCGCCGCCGTGGTTACGCGGGCTTCGTCCAGAGGATCGTGTGCCGGAACGCGAGGTGATGGCGCATCACGGCTCCCGGCATGATCTTCACGACCGTCTTCTTCAGCTCGTCGAATGACATCGTCGGGTCTCGAACGGGAAAAGGCGCGGGCTTCGGGCTCCCGACGGCCGGCCACGGGTGCTTGACATAGCCGATCATGGGATTGGTCACCATGGACGCGAGGCCCCACAGATGGTCTACAGCGCTCACCGGCCGGGCAAGACCGACGGCGAGGAATCGCCCACCGGGAGCCAGAATGCGACGAACGTGGTGCAGTGCTGCGGCGGTGTCGAGGTGATGAAGGACCGCGATCATGGTCACCGCGTCGACCGGCCCCGGAACGTCGGTCCATTCCCCGTCGCGGACCGTCACGTTGGACAGCCCGGTGCAGCGGGCCGTCGCCTGCTCTCGCATCCCGGGGTCGATGTCGTTCCCCTGCACAGTCACGAAGTAGGGAGACAAGGCCGCCAGAAGCTCGCCGCGACCGCAGCCGACATCGAGCGCTGCACGCCGCCGGGGCGGGAGATTCGCCAGGATCCAGGCGTGGAAGTGGTCGTTGTGACTCCACGGATGCCGTGCATTCAGTCGCGCCATGCCCGACGCGAACCGTCCGCCCGCGAAGGTCTGAGCCCATCGCCTCAATGCCATGGCTGACATTCTCACGCGAAACCCGATGCAGTCGGCAGGCTCGGCGCCGGAACAATCCGATCGCCGACAAGAGAACGGCCGGGGCTGACAGACGCGTCAGCCCCGGCCGTCGTTGCAGAACTCAGCCGGCGACGATTCCTTCACCGCCGATGCCGTTCGGCACGGTCACCGATCCGATCTCCTGCAGGATGCCGGTGCTTCCGACCTCGAATTCGTCGACGATTCCGGCAGCACCCGTCTGGACATACAGATAGTGGCCATCAGCGCTGACGGCGGCGTCGACGGTCCCCGCATCCGTACCGGTAACGCCGATCGAGCTGAGCGACCCGTCTTGGCCGATCTGGTAGCCGCTCAGAGTGCCGCTGCCCGCGTTGGACGCGTAGACGTGATCTCCGTCGACGACGATCCAGCAGGTGGCCTTCTGCCCGGTGGCGAGCTCGGCATCCTTCGTCACGGTGCCATCGGGGTTGACGGTGAAGCTCGCGACGGCGCTCGGGCCGGCCTCGCTGGCGATCAGGCGACCGTTCGCGTCGAACTGGAAGCCGAACGGAACGTCGCCTGCGAAGGTGCTGACGACGGGTTGGAGCGAGGGGCCGAGGAGGCCGAGCGAGAAGACGTCGAAGGCGCTGGTGCCGCCCTTCGTGGAGATCACGAGCTTCGATCCATCCGGAGTGAAGGCGATCTGGGCAGGCGTGCTGGTGAACTCGGGTGTGGCGTCCGGGTCCAGGCCGAGATCGCGGTGCCATCCAGGCACGGCGATGAGGTTGCCACCGAGGTTGAGGTAGCCCTGGATGGAGCCGCCGCCGCGCGCGTTCAGCACATAGACCAGATGGCCGTATGCCGCGATCGAGACGGGTGCCTGGCCGCCGGAGTCGACCACCTGACGGCGGATCAGCTTGTCGCCGGCGACGGTGAAGGAGGTGATGGAGTTGCTGCCGCCGTTGACCGCGAACAGGCTCTGTCCGCTTCGTACCAGGGAGCTCTGCGAGGCGAGGTGATCGACGACCGACCCGTTCAGCGCCACGCCGTTGCCGCCGGTGTCGTAGATCCCGGCCTGCCGCAGGGTCCCGTCGGCCAGGCGATCGTAGCTGACGATCTGGTTGCCGGAGAGTCCATCGGTCTGCACGAAGACGGTGCCGCCGGGAGGCGCTGGATGCTGTGCGGGGGTGGCGTTCGCTGCCGTGACACCGATGCCGACGAAGGCGGCCGTGGCGATGGTGGCGAGACCGAGTCGAGAGAGGGCTTTCATGTGTTTGCTCCTGAGAGATGGATGGCGTTCGGGGCAAGTGAACCAACGGCGGCGCCCGCATCCGGCAAAGATTTCGGATCTGTAAGCGAACATTTCGGAGCTGTAAGAATTGGCGGGCGCAGAGCACCGTCGCCCCGCTTACGCTCGAAGTCATGCAGACAGGCGCACGCGTGACGGTCGTGGAAGACGACCCAGCGGTGCGCACCGTGGTCGCCGATCATCTGCGCGCCGCCGGCTGCGAGGTTCAGCCGTTCGCCGACGGCCGGGAGGCCTGGCACCAGATCGAGAAGCGGATGCCCGACCTGCTGATCCTGGACCGGATGCTGCCGGGTCTCGACGGCGATGAGCTGTGCAGGCGCATCCGCCGGATCTCCGACGTTCCGATCATCATGCTCACCGCGCTCGACGGCGTGGAGCAACGGATCGATGGTCTCGAGCGCGGCGCCGACGACTACCTCGGCAAGCCTTTCTCGTTGCGGGAGCTGCAACTGCGGGTGAACGCACAGCTGCGGCGAAGCAGCACCGCGGCACCGTTGACGTTCACGGCCGGCCGTTTCCGGGTCGACGCCGCGCACCGGCGTGTCTGGGCCGGCGAGCAGGAGATCGCTCTGACGACCCGCGAGTACGAGCTGTTCCTCTATATGGTTCGCAACCCGGGTCGCGTGATCAGCCGTGAGGAGATCTTGCGCGAAGTCTGGCAATGGGATTTCGGTGACGCGTCGAACGTCACCGTGCACGTGCGACGGCTGCGGGAGAAGATCGAACCGGATGCCCGCATCCCGAGCTTCCTGCACACCGAGTGGGGCGCCGGTTACCGCTTCACCGTGGAGGAGGGGGCGCCGTGCTAGGCATGCCGCAACTCGCGCTCATCGCCGGCACCACGCTGGCTGCTACCGCGTTCGTGACCGGTGCGACGCTGCTCGCGCTCCGGCTCAGCCGACGTCGGAGCGTCGGTCTCCGTTCCGCGGTGATTCTCGCCGGAGCGCTGCTGTCGGTGATCGTCTCCACGCTTGCCGTGGCCGCCGAGATGTATCTCGCCGGTCACGATGTCGTCGTCTTGAGCTGGGTGATCGCGATCTCGGCCGCGCTCAGCATGGCCGCGACCTGGGTCATCACGGGCCGAAGCGCACGGATCTCGGCCGCGGCGCTGATCGACGATACGCGACGCATCGGCGCCGGCGACGTGGTGGAGCCGGTGGCCACGGGATGGCGTGAGCTCGACGACGTCTCGGCCGAACTCGCCGAGACCTCGACCCGGCTCGCCGAGGCGCGTGCTCAGATCGCCGAACTGGATGCCGCGCGCAGGCAGTTCTTCGCCTGGATCTCCCATGACCTGCGCACGCCCCTCGCCGGTATGGGAGCGATGGCAGAAGCGCTCGAGGAGGGAACGGCACCAGACACTGCGGCGTACGTGAAGGTGATCCGTGCCAAGGTCGACACTCTCAACCAGATGGTCGGGGATCTCTTCGAGCTCTCCAGGCTTCAGACCGGCACCTTGGAGCTGCACCCTGAGCCCGTCGTCCTCCTCGACCTCGTCAGCGATGCCGTCGCCGACGTGCAGCCGATCGCCGTGGCGCGTGGCATCACTGTCGCGCAGGACGGCGTCGGCGGGCGAGTTCTCTGGGCCGACCCGAGGGAACTGACGCGCGCGATCGGGAACCTCCTGGCCAACAGCCTGCGGCACAGTCCGGACGACAGCACCGTGCTCATCCGTGCCGACGCACTCGATGACGACCAGCTCATCTTGAGCGTCATCGACCAGGGCCCCGGGGTTGCGGCGGAGAACCTCGGTCGTATGTTCGATGTCGGTTGGCGGGCGGATGCGGCGCGCACCCACGACTCGGAAGGTCGCACACCGGCCGGAGCGGGCCTCGGGCTGGCCATCGTGCGCGGAATCGTCGAGGCGCACGGCGGCACGGTCCAGGCTCAGCGCACCGATGCCGGGTTCCAGCTCGACCTGCTTCTGCCGACGACCAACCGCGCTGAGGCGAGAGGAGCAATCACGTGAAGATCGTCGTCGTGGGAGCCGGGGGAGTGGGCGGCTATTTCGGGGCTCAGCTCGCGGCCGGCGGGCAGGATGTCGTGTTCATCGCCCGGGGCGGCCACCTGGCGGCCATGCGCGCCCATGGGCTCCGAGTCGAAAGCGAGCTCGCCCCGAGAGTTCTCACCGACGTTCGCGCGACCGACGATCTCGGCCAGGTGCACGATGCCGACCTGGTGCTCATCGCGGTCAAGCTCTGGGACACCGACGACATCGCTCAGCGCCTCGTGCCTCTTGCGGCGAGCGGTGCCGCCGTGATCTCTCTCCAGAACGGCGTGCAGAAGGATGAGACGCTCGGCCGGTATCTGCCGGGAGAGAGCATCCTCGGCGGCGCCTGTTACATCTCGGCGTCGATCGAGGCGCCCGGCGTGATCCGTCACACCGGAGCGCTCGCGCGGATCGTGTTCGGCGAATACGACGGGCGGCAGAGTCCTCGATCCGAACAGATCCTCGACGCCTTCCGCGGTGCCGGAATCGAGACCGAGCTGAGCCACGACATCACAAGCGTGCTGTGGCGCAAGTTCGTCTTCCTCGCCGGTCTCTCCACGGTGACAAGCGCCGCACGTCAGCCGATCGGCGTGCTTCGCGAGAACCCGGATGCTCGTCAGGTGCTGTACGAGGTGCTTGCGGAGGCGACGGCGGTGGGAGGCGCCGCCGGAGCGAAGCTTCCAGGCGACTTCGCCGAGCAGCAGCTCGAGTTCTGCGACACCTTGCCGCCGCAGATGAGTTCGTCGATGCTCCACGATCTGCAGCATGGCCATCGGCTCGAGCTTCCCTGGCTTGCCGGCTCGGTCATCCGAATGGGAGCTGAATCAGGTGTGGAGACGCCGTACACAGCAGCGCTCGCCGGCGTACTGGCCCCGTATGCCGAAGGGGAGCGATCCGCTCCACGATGAGCTAGCCCTGGGAGATGTCAGCCGCGCGTGCGATGATTCGAATAAAGGTACGAGCGCGAGGAGGCTGGCATGCGTGGCGAAGCGACCGTGCTGCACGCCGACCTGGACGCGTTCTACGCCTCCGTCGAGCAGCGCGATGCCCCGCAGCTGCGCGGACGGCCGGTCATCGTCGGTGGCGGAGTCGTGCTGGCGGCCAGCTACGAGGCGAAGGCGCGCGGCGTGCGCACCGCGATGGGCGGGCGTCAGGCGCGCGACCTGTGCCCGGATGCCGTCGTCGTGCCGCCGCGTATGGATGCTTATTCCGCAGCGAGCAAGGACGTGTTCGCGATCTTCCGTGACACGACGCCCCTTGTCGAGGGTCTCTCCATCGATGAGGCGTTCCTGGAGGTGGGCGGTCTTCGACGCTTAGCCGGCACACCGGAGCAGATCGCGGTGCGTCTGCGGGAACGGGTTCGCTCCGAGGTGGGGCTCGCGATCTCGGTCGGGGTGGCGCGTACGAAGTTCCTTGCGAAGGTCGCCAGCGCGGTGAGCAAGCCCGACGGGCTCCTCGTTGTCCAACCCGATCGTGAGGAGGAATTCCTGCTTCCGTTGCCGGTCGAGCGGTTGTGGGGAGTCGGCGCCGTCACGGCAGAGAAGTTGCACCGGCTCGGCGTTCGCACCGTCGGTCAGCTGGCCGAGCTGGAAGAGGACACCGCTCGAAGGGCGCTGGGCAAGGTGGTCGGCGCGCACGTGCACGCGCTGGCCCGGTTGAGGGATCCGCGTCCGGTCGACACGACGCGGCACCGTGGGTCCATCGGATCGCAACGGGCGCTCGGCACGCGTCCTCGCACCGCCGAGGAACTCGGGCTCATCCTCACGCAGATCGTCGATCGGCTCGCTCGCCGGCTGCGCGACAAAGACCGGATGTGCCGTACCGTCGTGCTGCGTTTGCCTTACGGCGACTACGCGAAAGCCACCAGGTCGCGTACGCTCCGCTCGCCCACGGATCGCACCGCGGTGCTGCTCACGGTCGCGCAAGGCCTGCTCGCCGCGGCCCGGCCGGTGGTCGAGCAACGCGGCATCACCCTCATCGGCATCTCGTTGTCGCACCTCGGCTACGCCGACAGCATCCAACCGGAGCTGCCGATCGACTGGGGCGACGGATCCCGTCTCGACACGGTGGTCGACGCGGTGCGGGACCGCTTCGGAGCAACCTCGGTGTCCAGGGCCGCGCACCTCGGGCGCGATCCTGGCCTGTCCGCTCCGCTGCTGCCCGAACACGAGTAGCCCCCACGACCCGGGACCTCGCCTTCGGCGGGGCGACCTCACTGCGTCCGGCGGCGGGGTTCGGTCACGTCAACGCAGGTAGGCGTCGACGAACAGCGAACCGCGGATCGCGCGGAGTTCATCGATGATCCGCACGTAGGTGTTCTTAGTCAGACCCGATGCGAGGATGTCGTGCGCTCCGAGCGCGGGAAGGCGACCGGTCCGGACGCGCACCACCTCCCATCCCGACGAGCGCACAGCGCGATCCTTGCGTTCGTCGACCTGCTGCCGCTTGCCGACGTGCTCGAGCCCGTGCCGGCCGGTGCTGTCGTACTCGAGCGCCACGCGCAGTTCGGGTAACAGGATGTCGGGCCACACCTCCACATGGTCGAAGAACGGTCGGGCGATGCGGATGGCGTTCAGGCCGGTCGTCAACGCAAGTCGCGCCTCGAGACCCGCACGCAACTCGGTTTCGACCGCCGACGCCGGTTTCGGGGCACAGTCGCTGGCAAACGGTGTTCCTGCAGGGAGCGCCGGCGTCTTGTCACAGATTCGACGGGCTGGCCGACGCGTTCGCGCAGACCGTGGCGACGGGGTCGGACTCCCGATCGGCGCATCCCGAACGACACTCAGCCGTGGATTCGCACGCGAGACCGCCAGCCGCGTGCACTCGGGGCACCACGCGGAACGCCGCCGCCGCTGCCCGGGCCGGTCGCGCTGCTCGCTGGGTGTCGCCACGAAGATGTGGCCGGCCTCGCACTGCCATTGCAGCAGCACCTCCGCCGCGGGAGGGATCTGCGACAAGGTGAATCCGCCGTTCAGATCCGGGTGGTACTGGCGGATCAACGCAGGAAAGGATGCCCACGCCTCCCGATATGTCCCGACGGGATACGGCACGTCCGTGCCGCGCGAGAACTGCCGCCTCGCCCACCACTGATCCACCGGTTCCGCCACACCACGCACCTTAAGCGCGGCCGGTGACAGCGATGAGCTCGGCCGCGTCGGCCGACCAGGCGAGATAATCGGGTGGTGCGCATCACTGCCAAGGTGGACTACGCGGTTCGTGCGTGCGTCGAACTGGCCGCCCGGTACGAGACGGATGCCGGGGGAACCGTCCGGTGGGTAAAGGCCGACGAGGTGTCGCTGGCGCAAGGCGTCCCAATCGCCTTCGTGCTCGGCATCCTGAACCAACTCAAGCAGGCGGGACTCGTGGAGAGCCGGCGGGGTGCGGAGGGCGGCTATCGCCTCGCGGCGCCACCCACGGACATCCCGATCGCCGCCGTCATCCGCGTGGTCGACGGCCCGTTGGCCAACGTTGCCGGCCGATACGTTGAAGACGTGGAATACGGCGGAGCGGCTGGATCGGTCCGCGACGTCTGGGTCGCGTTGCGAGCGTCGATGCGCTCGGTGCTCGAACACGTCACGCTCGCCGACGTGCAGCGGCGATCATTGCCGGAGGGGGTACGGGCGTTGATCGCGGACGATTCCGCATGGAAGACGCGCCCGAACGGCCGGTCAACCGTCTCTGGTCACCTCTCGTGACGGCGGCGACCGAGTAGCGACGACAGCGTGATCGGTCGAGACCCTTAATAGGAGCCCACTCGGGCCCAGGTGCGCGAGCCCGGCTGTACTCGGCTCCGGGAGGGCACGGGACGCAACAGTACGTTGCACGACGTCACATTCTTGATCGATTTGCTCAGGAATACCTACGGTGGCGACATGACGACACGAACCGAACCGAGCATCCCCGCGCCGGCCGGGCGCGCCCGCCGTCCATCCCACGCCTTCGTCCTGGCCGCGGGGATGGCTGCAGTCATGGTCGGACTCACCGGCTGCTCGGCAGCCGCCGGTGCGACGGTCGACGCAGGTTCAGGCGCCGCGGGTTCGAAATCCGGCGAGGTCACCGTGCTGCGCTACCAGGGTAGTGCCAACCAGGTGGTGCTCCCCGAGCTGGCGGAAGCCCTCGGCTACCTGGGCAAGGTCAAGCTCGACTGGGTCGGCAACACGATCAGTGGCCCGCAAGACATCCAGTCCGTCGCGACGAACCAGACGGATGTCGGCGAGGCATTCGCCGGTGCCGTCACCAAACTCGAGACGGCGGGTGCTCCGATCACGGCGGTGGTCAGCGCGTACGGGGAGGACTCCAAGACGTTCACCGGCTACTACGTGCCTTCCGACAGCCCGATCAAGAATGCTCGCGACCTCATCGGCAAGAAGGTCGCGGTGAATACCCTTGGCGCCCAGGCCGAGGCGGAGATCGATACCTACCTGACAAAGGGCGGCCTTACTCCCGCCCAGATCAAGCAGGTTCAGCTCGTCGTGACGCCGCCGAACAACATCGAGGAGGCGGTCCGGAAGGGGCAGGTCGATGTCGGCGCCCTCAGCGGCGTGCTCCAGGACAACGCCGTGGCCGGTGGTGGGTTGCGGCCGCTCTTCGACGACTACACGCTGTTCGGCGCGTTCGCCGGCGGCCAGTACGTCTTCCGCAATGACTTCATCAGCGCGAACCCCGGCACGGTGCGCACCTTCGTTACCGGCATCGCCAAGGCGATCCATTGGGAGAATACGACGCCCCGCGAACGGGTGATCGCTGAGTTCGCCAAGATCATCCAGAGCCGCGGACGCAATGAGAGCACCGCGACCCTTCAGTACTGGAAGAGCTCGGGCCTCCCGGGATACGGGGTCATCGCGAGCACCGACTTCACCCGCTGGACCAGTTGGCTGCACTCGACGGGCATCGTCTCTGGGGCCGTGGACGCCCCGTCCCTGTACACGGATGCCTACAACCCGTACGCGACGACCGACCATCCGTCGACCGCCGCGACCGCTACGAAAGGGGAATGACATGGCCGGCCTCGACGAGACGACCCACGACATGGCCGGCATCCGCGAGCCGGCGAAGATCAGCCTGCAGCAGGTCACCAAACGGTTCTCGGTACGCGGCACTCCGGACGCGCCCCGCAACACCAGCATAACCGCGCTCGAGGCCATCAGCGTGGACGTCTCTGCGGGAGACTTCCTCGCCCTGGTCGGGCCGAGCGGCTCAGGCAAGACCACACTGCTCGACCTGCTCGCGGGGCTCTCCCAGCCGACCTCGGGCGTCGTGCTCGTGGATGACGCGCCGATCTCGGGGCCCGGTCATGACCGGGGCGTCGTCTTCCAGCAGTACGCTCTGTTCCCCTGGCGCACCGCGCTGGCCAACGTCACGTTTCCGCTCGAGAACGGTGAGGTGGCGGGGGTGCGCCTCACGCGGCGTGAGCGGATCGCGCGTGCCGAGCACTACTTGGAACTCGTCGGCCTCGAAGGATTCGCGCACCGCTATCCGCACGAGCTCTCGGGTGGCATGAAGCAGCGAGTGGCGATCGCGCGCAGTCTGGTCTACGAGCCCGACATCCTGCTGATGGACGAGCCTTTCGGCGCGCTCGATGCCCAGACCCGGGAACAGCTGCAGGACGAGCTGTTACGCATCTGGCGGGCGACCGGCACGACGATCCTGTTCATCACGCACGACATCGACGAGGCCGTCTACCTCGGACAGCGTGTCGCCGTTCTGAGCGCTCGCCCTGGGCGGTTACAGGCCGTCGTCGACACCCGTGACGTCGGCCGGAACTCCGGTGGTGACGCACGCTCCGATCCGGCCTTCGTACGAAGCCGGCACGAGATCTGGTCGTTGCTGCACGGTCAGGACGCAGTTCCACGAACCGGCATCGAGCACGAAAGGAGTGCAGCATGACCAGTGCTGCCATCACCGAGACCACGAACGCCGTCACAGAGACACGACCCATCGCGGCGCGGGGGAGACCGTCGGCCGCGGTCGCGGGACGCCGCGTCCTCCGCCGCACCGGATCCCTGGCCTGGAAGTCTGCAGCGATCATCGCCTTCCTGCTGTTGTGGGAGTTCGCGCCGACGTACCTGCTCTCCCCAGGCATCCGGGTCTTCCTGCCGCCGCTGCACGTCGTGCTCGCCGCCGGATGGCAGCTGATCCTGTCGGGTCAGCTGCAGACGAACATCCTCGCCAGCCTGAGCCGGGCCGCGGCCGGATTCGCGATCGCCATCGCGGTGGGCGTTCCACTCGGCCTGCTTCTGGCCTGGTACCGACAGCTCGACGCCTTCCTCAACCCTCTGCTCGAGTTGTTCCGCAACACCGCGGCACTCGCGCTGCTGCCGGTGTTCACCCTGTTGCTCGGCATCGGTGAGACATCGAAGATCACGATGGTCGCCTATGCGGCGTTCTTCCCGATTCTGCTCAACACGGTCGCGGGCGTTCGGGGGATCGACCCGCTGCTGGTGCGCGCGGCCCGCACGCTTGGCGTCGGCCGGGTGCGGCTCTTCGCCAAGGTGGTGCTGCCGGCAGCGATTCCCACTGTGTTCACCGGGATCAGGATGGGCGGTGCGGCCTCGATCCTCGTGCTGGTCGCCGCAGAGATGGTCGGCGCGAAGGCCGGCCTCGGATTCCTCATCGTCAACGCGCAGAACAGCTTCCTGATCCCGGACATGTACGCGGGCATCCTCACGATCGCTCTCATCGGCCTGGTGGTCAACGGACTGCTGGTGGCCGGCGAACGACGATTCTCTCGCTGGCGCACGGCAACCGCCTAGGCCCAACCCCATCCGACGAGCACACACCAACCGAAGGACTATCCGTGTCTTCACGCAGACAACTCAGCCTCAATCTGTTCATCCATCCGAGTGGTCACCACGAAGCCGCATGGCGCCATCCCGGCACCCAGGCGGAGCGCATCTTCACCGCCGACTACTACACGGAGCTCGCGCGAGCGGCCGAGGCAGCCACGTTCGACGCCGTCTTCTTCGCCGACGGGCCGGTGCTGCACAGCGGCGTCGAGTTCAACGCGGTCGGACGGTTGGAACCGATCCTGACGCTGGCCTCCATCGCTGCGCACACCGAACGCATCGGGCTCATCGCAACGGCCTCCACAACGTTCTACGACCCGTACAACCTCGCACGCCTCTTCTCCACACTCGACCACCTGAGCAACGGGCGGGCCGGGTGGAACATCGTCACCACCGCCTCATCGGATGCCGCAGCCAACTTCGGCCTCGAGGAGCACCCCGACACCCCGACCCGCTACGCCCGTGCCGCGGAGTTTGTCGAGGTGCTCGAGCGACTCTGGGACAGCTGGGAGGATGACGCCATCACATTGGACCGCGGGGCCGGCGTCTACGCCGACCGAGCGAAGATCCACCCCGCGGCCTTCGTCGGCGAGCACCTGCGCGTCGCGGGGGCATTCAATGCACCGCGCTCCCCTCAGGGGCGGCCCGTGCTCGTGCAAGCCGGAGCATCCGACGATGGCAGGGCGTTCGCCAGTCGGTACGCCGAGGCCATCTTCACTGCGCACCAGCGGCTCGCCGATGCGCAGTCGTTCTACAGCGACATCAAGGCACGCGCGTCTGGTCTCGGCCGTGCCCCCGACCAGATCAGAATCCTGCCGGGCATCAGCCCGTTCATCGGCTCGACCGAGACCGAGGCACGAGCGCTCGAGCGCGAGTTCAACGAGCTCAGCGTGCCCGAATACGGATTGCGTCAACTCGCCGCGCTGACCGGCGTGCGGCTG
The DNA here is from genome assembly GCF_054780115.1 of Humibacter ginsengiterrae. Taxonomy (NCBI): domain Bacteria; kingdom Bacillati; phylum Actinomycetota; class Actinomycetes; order Micrococcales; family Microbacteriaceae; genus Humibacter; species Humibacter ginsengiterrae. The sequence continues at coordinate 112,861 of NZ_BAAGWY010000004.1, read as the reverse complement.
GATCAAAGTGCACTGGATCATCTCGTCCCACCGGAGCTGTTCGCCGACGCCGGCGACGTCACGAACAACGCCCGTAGCCGGCTCCAGGTCGTCGCGGGCATCGTCGAGCGGGAGAACCCCACGGTACGGCAGTTGTTGCACCGCCTGGCTGGCGCGCGCGGACATCGCGTGGTGGCGGGCACACCCGTCCAGATCGCCGACACGATCGAGGCCTGGTTCACGCAGGGCGCGGCGGACGGATTCAACGTGATGCCGCCCTACCTGCCCGGCGGATTCGATCTGTTCGCAGAACACGTCGTCCCGATCCTGCGGGCCCGTGGCCTGTTTCGCAGCGACTACGAGGGATCGACGCTGCGCGACCACCTCGGGCTCCAGCGGCCCGAGAACCGCTACGTGACGTTCGACGAACGCACACTGGTCGCCTGACCACGGCTGTGAAGGGAGCACATCTCATGTCCATCACGATCTACCCGGCCTCCCGCCATGCCGGACCCGCCGCGGTGGCGGCGGATGCCGGTCGCGGGGTCGACCTGCAGCTCACCGCCGACGCCTTCCGCACCGTCTTCCGTACCCACCCGGCTGGGGTAGCGGTGATCGCCGGCATCTTCCAGGGGCGGCCGGTCGGATTCACCGCTACCTCCGTCATCTCCGTCTCGGCGGAGCCCCCGCTGCTGACGTTCTCACTGCCCGGGACTTCGTCGGCTTGGCCGGCCGTGCGCAGCGTCGAGACGCTCACAGTGAGCTTTCTTCATGCCGGGCAGCGGGAGCTCGCGGTACGGTTCTCGACGCGTGGCATCGATCGTTTCGCGGAGGGCGGATGGCGGACGCTGCCCACTGGCGAGCCCGTGATCGAGGGCGCCGCCAGTTGGGTGCGGGGGGCAGTCGTCGACCGCACCGCCATGGCAGGCAGCCACCTCGTCACGTTGCGCGCGATCGACTCGTCGGCAATCGACGAGGCGCATCCGCGCGGTGCAACGCCCCCGTTGGTGTACCACGACCGCACCTACCATCGCATCGACGACCTCTCCGCGATCGGGTGACGGACTTCGAAGGCACATCGTCGACGCTCGCTAGAGGATCTGCCCCGCGATTGCGCGCGCCACTCTTCCTAGTCAGGATGGCGTAGTGGTCGATCAGCAACAGCTCTGGGACGCAGATGCGGCACAGAGCTACGACACCCCCGGCGAAGGGGTGTTCAGCCCGGAGGTACTGGGGCCGACGGTAGAGGTGCTGAACGAGCTGGCGGCAGGCGGCCGCGCCGTGGAGTTCGCCATCGGTACTGGGCGCGTCGCCATTCCTCTGGCTGAGTCCGGTGTTGGGGTGTGCGGGATCGAGCTGTCGCAAGCGATGGTCGCCCGTCTTCGCGAGAAGGTCGGCGAAGACCGGATTCCCGTCGTGCTCGGCGACATGGCGACGGCATCCGCGGGCACCGGTTTCGCCCTGGCCTACCTCGTCTTCAACACCATCTCCAACCTCCTGACGCAAGACGAACAGGTCGAGTGCTTCAGGAACGCTGCGCGTCACTTGCGACCCGGTGGATGCTTCGTCATCGAACTCTGGGTTCCTCAGTTGCGTGCGCTGCCGCCCGGTCATCGCGGCACGGTCGAAGTCAGCGAGCCGGGCTATATCCTCGTCGACACTGTGGATGTGCTCCACCAGCAGGTCGTGTCGCACCACTTTCACTTCGACGCAGACGTCGACGGCGCGCGGCAGGTGGAGGTCTTCCGCACGCCGCACCGTTACATCTGGCCGAGCGAACTCGACCTCATGGCGCGCCTCGCGGGCTTCCACCTCGAGTCCCGGTGGGCCGACTGGAATCGGGCGCCGTTCACTGCGGAGTCGCCAAGCCACGTCTCGGTCTACCGCCTCGGCTGAAGACCAGAAAGGCTGGGGCTTCCATGGCCGAGCTGATGTCGTACGTCGATCGCGCGACTCGTACGTACTGGCGCGTCACGGGCCGACGCGTCCACCTCGACGTCGATCGCTGGCTCGATGCTCCGATGCACAGGCGTTCGGTAGTCGGTGACGACTGGCTGACGGATGCCGCAGACGCGGTCGGCGCATCAGTCCGGCGCGGCGACGCGGAAGCCGGCCTGCTCCCCGACTTCTCTGCGCTCGACGGGCCCACGTTCGACGCGAGGGAGGTGCATCATGAGATCCGCGACTTCTACGAGCACACGGCGCAGTGGCGGATGGAAGTCTGGACGCAATGGAACCCGTTCATGCGACCTGCGGGAGATCTCATCGCCCGGTACTTCGGTCGGCGGGTACGACAGCTGACCATTCCGACACGCCCCCTGGATGTCGCGCTCGGCATGGACAGCGAAGTCGCGGCGATCGTCGCGCCGGATGGAAGGCAGCACGGAGCAGGGTGGATCCGCACTCTTCGATCCACCGGCGCCTACGTCTACAGCGGCTACTACCGAACGACAACCTTGCCCGGCACCGAGCAGCCCAGCGTGCACGTCAGCTTTCCGCTCGAGTCCGGCAACGTCCAGGTCTTCCTGCGCCCACGCGCATTGTCAGATGGCGGGCTCGAGTTGAACTCGCTGCCCGGTCCCTTCGGGTCGGACGGCGCGTACATCGCGGTCGAGAAGAACGGTCGAACGCATGCGGCGCGCGTCCCGTTGCACGAGAAGTTCCACCTCTACTTGGACGACGAGGGCGTCGTGAGAACAGACCACACCCTGCGCTTCCGTTCGACGACCGCAGTGCGTCTCCACTACAAGCTGACGCGAAAGAGTTGAGCCGCCGGCTCGATTGAGCCTCGCCCGCTGGCACGAGTGTGCGAGCATTCGCGGGGAGGGATGATGCGAATCGGCACGCGAAAGACGGCGCTTCTCAGCGTCGCCGGCTTCGCATGCGTCGTCGCGCTCGCCGGATGCACGGGCACAGTCAATCCCGGCGGTCCGCAGGTGACCGCATCCTCGCCGGCCGTTGTGGCGACGACCGTCCCCGGCACCATCCCCTTCGCCACCGGCACCCCGCCGCCCGATCCCGACGCGGTTGCGCTCGCGCAGAAGTGGATCAACTCGGTCACGCCACCACCGGGCGCGCGCGTTCTCGACGCGGCACCGGCATCCGGCCCGAAGGAGCCCGCCGAGGAAGTCGCGTGCGACTGGCTGGTGTCGGCAACCAAATGGTGGTCGGTGGCCGCGCCTGATGCGGATGCGGCCAAGGCGTGGCTCACGGCGCACCCGGTCGCCGGTCTGGTGTTCGATGGGACGCTGACCAGTACCGACGGAGTCTCGGCCGTCTTCGAGCGCCCTCCGCAGAAGCAAGACAATTCCATCGGGTTCGAATTCGCCCCGAGTGGAAAGGATGTGGTCATCCGGGTCGACGTGCTCGTCGTGCCGGCGGCCGCCGAGTGCAGTTCAGGCGGAGGACCGGCGCGGGGAACCGGTCACTGAGCTACGAGCGGATCTGCTGCTTGGAGCCGGCCGGCCTCGCCGCGATCCACCAGGCGCCGAGCGCGCCGACCACGAGCACGGCGGCGAAAACACCGATCGTGGGGATGACGCCGATCAGCACGCCGAGCACACCGAGTGTGACGCCGCCGCCTGTGCGCAGCCCGGAAGCGAACATGCTGTACACGCCCAGCGTTCGGCCTCGTTCGCCGGGCGGCGCCTGGAGCTGCACGACGCTCTGCGTGATCGAGAGTGAGGCGATCTCGCCGCATCCGGCCACGACGAGCGAGGCGAGTGCCAGAGCGTAGTTGCTGGTCAAGGCGAGAACGAGGGTCGCCCCGCCGAAGACGACGGTGGAGATGACCGCGGTACGCACGGACGGCCGCATGATTCCCGTGGCCTCGAGCAGGAATCCGCCTGCGACGCCGCCGAAGCCCATCGCGAACAGCAGCATTCCGTAGGTCAGGCCGCCTTCCGAGCCCGTGCCGAGCCGAGCGGCGAAGGCGGGCATCGAAGAAGGCAGCGCGTTGCCGATCGTCACGGCCGTGAGGCCGGAGATGATGATCATTCCGACGATCATGTGATTCGAACGGATGCGACGAAGCACCGTGAACGTGTCCCTGAGACGCACGCGCGGCGCGCCTTCGAGCAGCCCGGCATCCCGAATGTGGCCGGTGAACCGCGTGCGCCACATCAGGATGGTCATCGGCAGATAGAGCAGGACGTTCACGAAGATGCCGCCGGTGGGACCGAGCCAGAGCAGTAGGGCGGAGCCTACGACAGGCCCGAAGAGGATGCCCAGGCTCTGGAACGTGGCGTTGAGACGCACCGCGCTCGGCAGCTCGTTGCGGTCCACGAAGTCGTGGAGCATGAGCTGCTCGGCGGGCCCCCAGATCGAGCCGGCCATCCCGTGCAGCACGAGCAGCACACAGGCCTCCCACACCTGCAGCATCCCGGTGAGGAACAGCACGCCCCACAGGGCGGACACGAGCATGAACAGGCCCTGCGCCACCTGGATGAGCTTGCGGCAGTCGTACTTCTCCGCCAGCGTGCCCGTCCACACCGACAACAGCAGGAACGGCAACCAGTGGCTGATCACCTGAAAGCCGACGAGGGCGGGGGAGTGGAAGGTCTGCCAGAGCACCCAGTACGTGATCACGTGCTCGGTGTTGTCGGCCATCATCGACAGGCCGGACGTGAAGAGGTACGGACGAGAGTCCCGGTTGCGCAGCGCCGCGAATCGCCGCGGGATCCCGGGGTCGCCGACAGCGCCGGAGGGAGAGCCGGATGCCTGCATCGCCTTCCCTCCTCGCGGCAACGTTATCCTATAAATGTTCGCAGTTACTACATTTGTACAGTCGCGGCGCCGGGTCGAATCGGCCCGACTGCTCACCCCCGCGCGGCGATCGCTTCGCTCATCCATCTCGCGTGCAGCGCCCACGGATCGTCCACGCCAGCGCTCAGCGCACGCACATGGTCGAGAAGCGCTGGCGCCAGGCTGAACCACTCACTGGTGCCCAGCCGCCACTGCGCGAACTGCTCGTGTCGCTGGCGTTCCCTGGCCCGTCCGCCGAGCTCCAGCGCCACGAGCTCGTCGTGCCACAGCTGCCGCATGCGCTGACCGAGGTTCGCGGTGGTGCCGATCTTCATGCGGTCGTCGAACCTGATGTAGTAGACCACCTCCACCCGTGACGGTGGCAGTTCGTCATCCGGCACCGTCCCGTACCTCCACTCGCAGACGGCGCAGATCAGGCCGGAGCCGTAGCGGATGCCGACTCGGGATCCGCACGCGAGGCACGGGGAGGGCAGCACGTCCTCCACGCCGAAGAGCTGCCCGGAGAAGTCGCCGGCCGCTGCGAGATGCGCCGGGCAGAGCGGCACGGGAGCGTCGGCGACCGCCTGGTCGTCGCATCCGGGGCAGCAGCATTTCACGAGCAGAGCGTTGCATGTGCCTCCGACCCTTTGTGGACGACGTGCCCGTCCGGTCGTTCCGCGGTCAGGTCACGGCGTCGTCCGAGGCGCCGTCGGCCGCCACCATCGGCCGTGGGTACGCGGCGAGGATGACGGCGGACGCGATCCAGCTGGCACCGATCAGAGCCAGCAGCAGTCCGGCCGCGCCGGATGCCACGAGTCCCGCGAGACCGGCGCCGACGGCGGCGGCGGTGGCGCGCAGCCCCGCGGCCACAGTGAAGACCTGCGAGCGAAGGGGTCGCGGGCTGTGTTTCGTTCGAAGCAGAAGCATCGCGGCGACGCCGGGTCCCGTCGCGATCCCTGAGACGCCGATGAGCACGATGGCACCGGGCAGCCCGGGCACGATCGCGGCCACGATCGTCAGCAGCCCGGTCACGACGGCTGCCACGGCCATGACCGTGGCGGCGGGCATGCGGCGGATCGGCCGCATGGTCACCGCGAGCGAGCCGAGGAGAGCGCCGATCGCGAAGGAGGTGACGATCCAGGCGGCGTCGCTCTCGTTCCGCGTGGTCGCGACGGCGATCCCGACCGCGGCGATCGGCAATGCCCCCTGGCCGAGTTGATTGAGCGTGCCCGACCAGGTCACGACGGCGAGCGGTCGATGGGTGGCGATGAAGCGGGAGCCCCGCGCGATCTCACGGAACACGCTGGGCCGGTCGGGGTGCTCCGGGTGCGGGGAAAGCCGCAACAGCACGCAAGCGATCATGCCGATGACGGCGATCCCGGCGAGGGCGAGCATCGAGACCCGGCCGGAGCCGACGGTGATCGCAGCAGCGGCGATGGCGGGTCCGGCGACGCTGCCGATGTTGTAGGCGAGTGCGTCGGTGCCGAACGCTCGTTCGGGGCGGCCGGGGATGGCATCCGTGACGAAGCTCGACATCCCGCCCATGAAGAACGGTGTGACGGCGCCGGCCACGATGAGGGCGATGGCGACGACGGATGTCGGCAGCACGCCGAGGAAGGCGGCGATGGTGAACGCGACGGCGGTGACGAATCCGGACAGCACCATGAGCCGCGTGGGATGCCTGCTTCGGTCGAGCAAGACACCGGCGATCGGAGCGGCGAGCACGCTTGGGGCGAGCGAGGCGGCGACGAGTCCGCCACCGATCGCGACGCTGTGCACCTGCTGCACCGCTAGAACGGGAAGCGCGGCAGCCGTCCCGGCACTTGCCAGTCGAAGCGGCACCGCGGCGAACAGATACCTCGCGCCGCTCATCGCCTCAATCATGACATCGGGGTTCGGGATGCGCCGGCGCAGCCGTTCCTGTAAGCGCTCCCCCCTGCGGATGCGCGCATCCTCTTCCGAGTGGCCCCAGAGAGGGGGTGGTTTAGGCTATCGGACACGATGCGGCGGGAAAGACTTCGTGAGAGAAAGGGGCGGACCGCTCCTGTCTTCGTGGACCCCACCGGCCGCAGACTCAGGCTTCTTCGGGTCGTCGCAGTCGCGCTCGGAAGTGCCGCACTCGTCGTCGTAGCACTGCTTGTGCTCGGGGTGGGGATCGGTCCTCGTCTCTCGATCCCGGGCTTCCCGAGCGGACTGATCGGTCATGCCCCGGCGGCGGCACCGACACGCACGCCGGCCCCTGGCGGCTCCGTACCGAAGAACTCGGCGCCGCCTTCAGCACCGTCGGCGGGCGGCGGTTCCGGCTCAGCGGATGCCGGTGGTGCAGCGGCGCCGGTGTCGGTCACCGCACCGATCGCCCCGGCCACACCCGCTCCGCAGACATCGTCCTCGCCATCGCCGACCCCGAGTGCCTCGCCCACGCACGGGCAGAGCGGGTCCGCTCCCAGGCCGACCACGCACCCGACGCCGCCTCCGCATCGATGAGACGAACGGCTCACGCTCGACATCCGCGCATCCACTGGGTAATCCTCGGCCTGTCGATGCTGATTCTCGCCATCGGGCTCATCGCGCAGGGGTACCTGAACCACCTCTCCGGCATCAGCAACGACGCCGCCGTTCCGGCAGGGGATGCGTCTGCGGTTCCGGCCTCGGTTCTGAAGGGCGGGCCGGTGGTCGACACGCGGGGCGACCACGTGCGCACCGCTAGCCCGCCGCGCAACTCCATCGCGCTGACGTTCGACGACGGGCCGGACCCCACGTGGACGCCGAAGATCCTCGCGGCGCTTCGTGCCCATCACGCCCACGCCACGTTCTTCGTGGTCGGCTCTGCCGCGCTCCAGCACCCCGACCTGATCCGGCAGATCCTGGCCGACGGCAACGAGATCGGCATCCACACGCTGACCCACGTGAATCTGGACACGGCACCGGCCTGGCGGCGCCAGCTGGAGATCACGGGCGATCAGGATGTCGTCGCCGGGATCACAGGGCGAACGAGCGTGCTGCTGCGTCCGCCGTACAGCGCGAGCAATGCGGCGGTCGACAACGCCAGCTGGAAAGTCATGCAGTCCACCGGGAACGACGGGTACATCACGGTGCTGTCCTCCCTGGATAGCAAGGACTGGGAGCGGCCGGGCGCCAGGGCGATCGCGCGCGCCGTAACGGCGCCCAACGCGAAGGGACACGTCGTGCTCATGCACGACGGCGGTGGTGACCGGTCCCAGACGGTGGCCGCCCTGAACTCCGCGCTCACGACGTGGGCCGGTCAGAAGCTGCGAGTCACCTCGGTGGGCGACGTGCTCGATCTTCGAACCATGGCTACCGTTCCTCCCCTTCAGCGGACGGCCGACGCCGCGCTCGTCTGGGCCCTGCAGGCGGCCGACTTCCTGGGCGGCTTCCTGAGCATCGCCCTGATCGTGGCCGGGATCGTGACCTTCGCTCGCGCCGTCCTCGTGGTCGCCGTCGCCTCACGGCATCACCGGCGCGCTCGTGCGGGACGCCACCAGCACGGCGTCGCCACGGAACCGCCGTTGACCGAGCCCGTGACGGTCATCGTGCCGGCGTACAACGAAGCGCTCGGGATCGAGGCGGCGGTGCGCTCCATCGCCGGCTCACGGCATCCGGTCGAGATCATCGTCGTCGACGACGGATCGACTGACGGCACGGCCGACATCGTCGAGGCACTCGCCCTTCCCGGTGTCAGGGTCATCCGCCGGCCGAACGGCGGTAAGCCGGCGGCACTCAACACCGGCATCGCGGCATCCAGCAACGACATCATCGTCATGGTCGACGGCGACACCGTCTTCGAACCGGACACCGTCACCAAGCTCATTCAGCCGCTGGCGAAGCCCGAGGTCGGGGCTGTCTCGGGCAACACGAAGGTCGCCAACCGGCGAGGCGTGCTCGGCGCCTGGCAGCACATCGAATACGTCGTCGGCTTCAACCTCGACCGCCGGCTGTTCGACGTCGCGGAGTGCATGCCGACAGTGCCTGGCGCGATCGGCGCCTTCCGTCGTGAGGCGCTCACCAGGGTCGGCGGTGTCAGCGACGACACGCTTGCCGAAGACACGGACCTCACGATGGCGTTGTGCAGGGACGGCTGGCGGGTGGTCTATCAAGACAACGCACTCGCCTGGACCGAGGCACCGGCCAGCATCGGCGCGCTGTGGAAGCAGCGCTACCGCTGGTGCTACGGCACCTTGCAGGCGATGTGGAAGCACCGCGGAGCGCTCCTGCAGCGAGGTGCGGCCGGAAAGCTGGGCCGGCGCGGCCTCACCTACCTTCTCGTGCTCCAGGTGCTGCTTCCGCTGTTCGCTCCCGTCGTGGATGTCTTCGCGCTGTACGGCCTGGTCTTCCTCGACCCGGTGCGGGTCGCCCTGGTCTGGCTCGGCTTCCTCGCCGTGCAGCTGGCGATGGCCGCTTACGCGTTCCGGATGGACCGTGAGTCGCTTCGCCCGCTCTGGACTCTGCCGCTCCAGCAGGTCGTGTACCGGCAGCTGATGTACCTGGTCGTCATCCAGTCCGTCTTCACCGCGGTCGCCGGCATGCATCTGCGCTGGCACCGCATGGAGCGATACGGCCAGCTCCGCGTTCCCGGCGCCGAGGTACCGAGCAAAACTGCCTAGATCATCACGCCGGGGTTCAATATGCCGTCCGGGTCGAGCGCGTCCTTGATGCGCCGGGTGAGCAGCATGACGTCCGGCCCGAGCTGATCGGGAAGCGAGTCGCGCTTCGCCCGGCCGACACCGTGCTCGCCCGTGATCGTGCCGCCGAGCGAGATGGCGAGGTCCATGATCTCGTGGAACACCGTCGTCGCACGCTCCTCGGCTCCGGGCTCATCGGGATCGAAGACGACATTGGGATGTGTGTTGCCGTCGCCGGCGTGCGCGCACACCGAGACGTCCATGCCGTGGCGCCGGCCGATCTCGGTGATGCCGTTCACGAGTTGCGGGAGGAGCGGGATCTGCACTCCGACGTCCCCGTACATGAGCTTGCCGTGTGCAGCCAGCGCCGGGAACACCGCACGCCGCGCCGCCGCATAGCTCTCGCCCTCGTCCGCGCCCGAGCACACGTGCGTGCCGATGGGCGCGTGTGCGCGGCAGATCTCATCCATGCGTGCGATCTCCTGCGAGCGCACCGGCTCCGGAGCATCCGACTGGATGATCAGCATCGCCGCGGCGTCCCGGTCCAGGTCTTCGCCGGAGTAGTCGCAGACCGCGCAGGTCGATTCGCGGTCCATGAACTCCAGCATCGCCGGGCGGATGACCTGGCGGATGGCCACGACCGCTTCTGTGGCGTTCTCGACCGAATCGAAGGTGGCTACGAGTGTCGACGGCTCGCCACGAGCCGGTACGAGACGCAGGATCGCGCGGGTCACGATGCCGAGCGTCCCCTCGCTGCCGACGAACAGCTTGACGAGCGACAGCCCGGCGGTGTCCTTGATCTGCGGCCCGCCCAGCCTTACGAGGGTGCCGTCGGCGAGCACGACGTCGAGGCCGAGCACGTAGTCGGTGGTCACGCCGTACTTGACGCAGCACAGGCCGCCGGCGTTCGTCGCGATGTTGCCGCCGATCGAGCAGATCTCGAACGACGACGGGTCGGGCGGGTACCAGAGCCCGTACTCGGCGGCCGCGGCCTTCACCTCCGCGTTGAACAATCCCGGCTCGACGGTCGCCGTATGGGCACGAGGATCGATCTGGATGGCGCGCATCCGCTCCATGCTGATCGTGACGGCGCCGCCGAGACCCTCGGCACCGCCGGAGAGGCCGCTGCCCGCTCCGCGCGGCACGACCGGCACGCGGTTGCGACTCGCCCACCGCACGATCTCCTGCACCTGGCCGGCGTCGCGCGGACGTGCAACGGCCAGCGGGGTCTGGGCGCCGCTCTCCTCCGCGTTGTCCCAGCGGTACCGCGCGAGCACGTCGGGATCGAGAGAGACCACGTCCCCTCCGACCAGCTCGACCAGCGTGGACACGGGAACATCCGTCATCATGACGACCCCTCTCAGCGGAACCGCACGTAGTCCGACGCTACCGCGGCGGGGCGCCCTGGCCGACGGGTCAGCAGTGAAGTCCGCGCAGAGGCGCGGCCCCGGCATCCGAAGAACACCGGGGCCGCGCTGCGACTCAGCCGAGCAGGATCACTGCAAGGCGCTGATGATCGCTCCCACGTCGGGGGTGCCCCATCCCGTCGGCCGGTCCCATCCGGTCGCACCGGAGTAGCCGCCGCTGAACGTGGCCGTCGAGTTGCTGCCCTGGGTCACATCGTGCAGCAGACCCTTCGATGCCCACGCGGATGCCTGCTGACCGACGTTGCCGACCGAGCGACCGGTCGCCTGGATGACGTCCGCCGTCAGCGCCGCCCACTGCGGGGAACCGGCCGAGGTTCCACCGAAGTAGTAGAACCCGTTGTTGTCGCCGCCCAGGAACCCGAGGTAGGTGAGTACGCCCGTGTACACACTGGCGTTGTAGGCGACGTCCGATCCGCCCTTGGCGAGGAAGAGGCTCTGCGCACCGCCTGTCTCGCCGATGACGCCGAATGCGCACGACAGCGGGCAGCTGGCGTAGTCGCCCCACACGGTCTCGCGCGGCAGGTCGAGGCCGCTGCCGACCCACAGGTTGGTGCCGCCGACCCCGGTCACGTTCGGGTCGGATGCCGGATACCCGAAGTTCGCGTAGCCCGCGCCGTTGTCCGAGCCGTCGTCACCGGATGAGGCGAACAGCGACATGCCCTCAGCGGCCGCCTTCACGAACGACTTCTGCGCCTGCGTCGTCTGCCCGTTGTTGGCGTGCGGCGAGGCGATGAGGTTGTCCGCTTCGCCGTAGCTCATCGACAGCACGTTGCCGAGGTGGTTGTCCACCGCGTAGCGCACCGCGTTGTCGATGGAGGCTCCGTGGTCGTTCGCCGCCACGACGAGCGCGATCTTCGCGCCCGGCGCGACCGCATGCGCCCACTGCACGTCGAGGGAGGTCTCCTCGGCCCAGCCGGTCTGCGTGCCGCGACCGTTCCACGTCGGCTTGCCGCCGGGGTAGTAGACGGTCAGGTCGGGCGCAGGGAGCCCGAAGGACTGCGAGAACGTCGCGAGGTCGGACTGCACGGTCGGGCTTCCGAAAGCGTCGACGATGACGATGGTCTGCCCGGTGCCGGCCGCGGTTCCGTCGATCGTCGCCGGAATGTCGTAGGCGGCGCGGATGCTCTGCGGCGTCTGGCAGGCGACGGCGCCTTTCGACTGCGCGAGGCAGTCCGCCGGTGTCAGCGACGGCTTGATCGCGCTGGCGGGCAGCCCGGCCTTCTCGACGAACGGATGCACGGTGTACACCCAGTTCGTACTGGGGGTGGCCGTGCTCGGTGTGGCCGCAAGCGCCGGGGCCGAAGCCGAGACCGCGAGGGCGGCGGCTCCAGCGATGGCGAGCGTGATTGAGACGAGCGATCTGCGCTTCATGGGTGCTCCCTTGTCCCGCCGCCGCTCCCGTCGCGACGGCCCAGCGGAACACTACGCTCGCGCAGGCCACCGGGGATAGGGGTTACGGCATCGAAAACCACCCATTGGAGGGTCAGGCAGTCCAGACCGGCGGGGCTAGGCTTCGGCTGCACACGTTCTCTCACCTCTTCAGCGAGGGTGGGTGGCCTGCGCAGAACGGGAGGTGCCGTGATGCCGCGGAGTGCTCGTCCGCTGGCGATGGCCTCAGCCGTCGCGGCGGTGCTCGTGGTGACAGGATGCACCGCTCCTTCTCCGGCCACGCCGACTCCGGCGGGGCTGCCGGCGGCGATCAAGAAGATCATGGACAAGCCGGCGTACGCCAACGGCAGTTGGAGCATGCTGGCGGTGGACCTCACGACGGGTGGGGCGGTCGCCGAGCAGAGTGCCGACAAGCTCGCGTTCACGGGTTCGACCCGCAAGCTGTTCTCGGTGGGCCTCGCGCTCGACACGCTGGGTGCCGATCACACGACGACCACAGGCGTCTACCGCGACGGAACCGTCGACACGTCCGGCGTGCTGCACGGCGACCTCGTCTTCGTGGGCGCAGGAGACCTCACTCTCGGCGGTCGCCGCACAGCAGACGGAGGCATCGCGTACACGCCGTTCGACCACAACGACGCGAACAACCTGGGCACGGGAATCCTCACACCGCAAGACCCGCTGACCGCCTTGAACGACCTGGCGAAGCAGGTCAAGGCATCCGGGATCACGAAGATCGACGGCGACGTCGCTGTCGACGATCGGCTCTTCACCCCGTATCGCGTACCCAATCAGCAGCTCCTGATCACGCCGACGATGCTGAACGAGAACATGGTCGACGTGACCATCACGCCCACTCAGCCCGGCCAGCCCGCCACCATCGACTACCGGCCCAAGACCCCGGCGTTCGCGGTCACCGGTACCGTGATGACGACCGCTGCCGGAACGGACGCGACCGTGGCGATCCCGGAGGGGAAGACGCCGAACGGCAGCTCGGTCAAGGGCGTCGTGAACTGCGTGGGAACGCCTTCGTGCACCGGAACGCTGTCGGGGACGATTCCCGTCGACTACAAGGCGCCGCTGTCAGGCGACCACCAGTTCGTGGGCACGTTCCGCATGGACGACCCGGAGAGCTTCGCGCGATCGGCGTTCGTCCAGTCGCTCCAGCAGGCGGGTGTGACGGTCGCAGCGCCGGCGGTGGAGGCCAACCCCACTGCGGATCTGCCCGCGTCGTCTCACTACGCAGCGAGCAAACGGGTCGCCTCCTACATCTCGCCGCAGTACGCGGACCAGGCGAAGCTGATCCTGAAGGTCAGCCTCAACCTCGGCGCCAACCTCGCGCTCACGCAGTACGGGCTGACGAAGGGGCAGAAGACGATCAAGGGCGCGCTCGCCGCCGAGCGTCGCGCGCTGATCCACGACGGCATCCCAGGCACATCGTTCGACTTTCCGACGAACGGCAGCGGCAGCCCGGACAGCAAGGCGACACCCAGGGCGATCGTCGACATGCTGAGATACATGAGCAAGACATCGGTTGCCGACCCCTACCGGCAAGCGCTGCCGCTGCTCGGCGTGGACGGTTCACTCGCCGAGACGGGCCGCGACCTTCCGGCCAAGGGGCACGTCTACGGCAAGACGGGAACGACCGTCACCGACGGCGCGCTCGTCGCCCAGAACCTCGCCGGCTACGTGGATGCCCGCAACGGCCACCGGATCGCGTACGCGATCATCCTGAACAACTACGGTGCGATCAAGAGCATCGACGATATCGCCGCCGTCATGCAAGACGAAGCGGCCATCACGAACGTTCTCTACGAGATGAAAGGTTGATCTTCAGTGCCATCTCCCCGAGCCGTGGCCTTCTTCGACGTCGACGAGACGCTGGTCTCGGTGCGCACCCTGGAGTCGTTCCTGCTGTACTACCGGGGTCTGGTGCCGTCGATGATCTCGCAAGACGATCTCCGCGCGCTTGCCGCCAAGGTGGTGCAACTGGACCGGCCGGAGTTCAACCGCCTCTACTTCAGCATCTGGGGCGGCCAGCCGGCGGAGCAGGTACGTGAGGCCGGCCGCAGGTGGTATGCCGAGGCATCCGCTCATCCGGACTTCTACCGGGCGAACGTGCTCCAGCGACTTCGGGAGCATCAGGATGCCGGCGATCACGTCGTGCTCGTCTCGGGATCGTTCGCGGCGCCGTTGGAGCCGCTGGCCGCCGACCTCGGGGTCGAGCGTCTGTACTGCACGGAACTCGAAGTGCTCGACGGGCGCTTCACGGGCGAGATCAGTCAGGCGATGATCGGCGACGACAAGAGCCGCGTGGTCGAGGAGTACCTCGCGTCCGCCGATGAAGCGACGTCGAGCTGGGGCTATGGAGATCACTCCAGTGACCTGTCCCTGCTGGAACGCGTGGGCAATCCGGTCGTCGTAGGGTCCGACCCGGTCATGCTCGAGGTGGCGGCCGAGCGTGACTGGCCCGTCATGCCGATCGAGCAGCCGCTCGCGCCGCGCAGCTGAACCGATGGGCCTCGTTCCTGCGGCGATCCAGCGACAACCTTGCTGATGGAACGGCCTCGAGGCGCGATACGGTGATCTCTACTGCCCCCAATCGATCGTGAAGGACCCGTATGGCATCGATCGCTGCAGCGCTGAAAGAACTGCTCGCCGAACAGGCCGTCCCCGTCGAGGACGTCCTCGCTCGCCATTTCACCGACTCGTACCGTCAGAGCACGAACGGCGAGTGGATCGATCGCGCGGTCTTCGCCGATCAGATGACGCGGCTGCGTCCCTACGTCGACCACATCGAGATCACCGTGCTCGACGAGGTGTCGCAGGGATCGGCGTATGCGGAGCGGCACGTGATCCTCGTGACTCAGCGCGACGGCGGGATGCTTCGCCAGGAGGTGTTCCTGTTCGCCCAGCTCGCGGAGGACGGCAGGTTCGACTCGCTCGAGGAGCTCGTGCGGCCGCTGCCGGCCTGAGGGGCTTCAGACCGAGCGTCAGGCGTCGGACGTGGCGCGCAGGTGCTCGTCGATGCGTCGCTGCAAGTCGCGCGGGCGGAACGGCTTGACCATATAGACATCCGCACCGGCGTGCAGGCTCGCATCTTCCTCGTGCCGCGCGGTGACCGCGGTCAGCACCACGATGAGTGCGTCGCTGATCGCCCGGATGCGACGGATGGTCTCGACTCCGCCGATGCCGGGCATCCGCAGGTCCACGGTCACGACCACCGGATGCGTCGCGCGCACGGCGTCGAGCCCGTCGAGCCCGTTGGCCGCCGCGACGACATACAGGTCGGCGCGTTCGAGCACCGCTGAGACGAGGTTCCGGATCTCATCGTCGTCTTCGATGACGACTGCACTCCGGCGGATGTCCCAGCTCACCGCGTCCCGGCCGGCCGGTCGGTTCCGGAAACCCGCGAACGCGTCGCGGGCGTGGGGCGCTCATGCGGCATCGGCTGGCTGGCCATGCGATCGGTTCCTTCTCCTCGGGCTGAGACTCCCCAATCTAGACGCGCGTCTGAAGGATTCAAAGCCCCCAACGTGAGGGGTAGCAACGGCACGCTGCCGCGAGGCCCATACGTCGACGGGCTCAGCGCACCCGCGCCTCAGTAGCGCTGTGATTCGGCGCGCAACCGGGTGACGAGCTGCTTCGGGTCCGCGACTCCCAGGCCGGGCAGCACGAGCAGCCAGTACCGCTCCACGCGGGCGTGGATGTCTCTGGCACCGGTGAGGCGATGCGCCACCTGCTGGAGCCCGGTGAAGGCTTCGACGAGCACTTCCGCGGCGCCCGGCAGGTCGAGGCCCGATGGAAGGGTGACGGATGCACCGGCTTCCGTCAGAAGATCGAGGGTGATCTTCGTCCAGCCCACGAACGGGGTCGGCAGGTCGACATCGCGCAGGCCGGCGTCGTGCTGCAGCCGAACAGCCGCACGCACCAGGACGTCATCGCGGAACCGGGTGGCGACGATGAACGACAGCAGCACCATCGCCTCGAGCCCGATGAGGCCATCGGCCCTGATGCGGTCCAGCACCTCGTCCCACTGACCGTTGTGGCGCACCACGAGCTCGCGTGCGAGCTGCTCCTTGGCCGAGAAGTGGTAGCTCATCGCACCCTTGGTCCGATCCAACCGGGCGGCGATGCTCGACAGCGACGAGGCGGCGTATCCGAGTTCATCGAACTCCTCGGCAGCGGCGAGTACGATCTCCTCCCGCCGTGCTGCCCCCCGCGCCTGTGTCATCGAGATACCAGAATAGGCGTGGAACGGTCGGTTCAGCGCGTATTGATGATGAAGGCTCGTCACACGGGTCGATGCCGAGCGGTTGCTACGCTTCCGAGCATGGGAGCGGTCGAGGGGGAATGCCCATGGGAGCGGTCCAGGGGGAGTGCGCCGTCGTCATCGAAGACGACGCCGTCATCCGCGAACTGATCGGCACCGTGCTGGAACAGATGGGGCTCGAGGTGATCGCCGTCTCGAACGGGGTGGACGGCGTCGCCAGTGTGGCCGAGCGCCAGCCGGTTCTCGTGACGGTGGACATCGCGATGCCGGGGATCGACGGCTTCGAGACGGCCAAACGCATCAGGGCGATCAGCAACGCGTACATCATGATGGTCACCGCGCGCGACGAGGAGATCGATGCGCTCCAGGGGCTCGGGGTGGGTGCTGACGACTACGTGCTCAAGCCGTTCCGCCCACGAGAGCTCCGCGCCCGTGCCGAAGCGATGCTACGCAGACCGCGAGCGGTCGAGCCGCCGAACGGGCCGGCATCCGCCGGCGTGCAAGCGCCCGTTCATTCCGCCGCAGAGGCCGCGACGGATGCCTCGGCACCGCCGTCGGGCACGGTCCTGGAGCACAACGGCGTGGTGCTCGATCCGGACACGCGCATCGTGATGCGGGAAGGCGCCGAACTCGATCTCACCCGAAGCGAGTTCGATCTGTTGCAGGCGCTGCTGACTTCGGGCCGGAACGTGCGCAGCAAGGACGAGCTGGCTCGTCTGCTGCGCGGCGAGGGCTACGTGATGAACCCCTACGTCGGCGACGCGGATCGTCGCGGCGTGGAGGTGCACATCGGGAACCTGCGCAAGAAGCTCTCCGACAACCCCGCTTCTCCCTACCTCATCGAGACGGTACGGGGAGTCGGCTATCGCCTGGCGGCAGCGCGTCGCGACTAGAACCCGTCTCGATTCGGGTTCGAAACACGCGAGATGCGGCGCCGTCTGGTGGATTGCAGCCTCGGGCCGATAGCCTGTAGTCCTCCACACTGTTGTCGTTACGACGCGCCCATTGGTCTTCGGGCCGTATTCGGGTTGAGGCACGTCGCTGACCGGGGGAGAGGAGGCGCCTTCATTCGGGTTGAAGGCGCCTCCATAATCGATCGTTTTCGGCTTGCCCATTCGGGTTGAGCAAGCCTGCAATCGGTCGTTCTCGAGCGGGAACATCGTCAGTCTGCCGCACCGATCCACCGATTGACCGCATGGCCTGCTCAAGAGAGGCTCAGGAGAGTGCCCACGTACGTGTCACACTTGAGGTGACGCTGCGTCTCGGGGGCAATCGACGTCGGCTGCCGTCGCGCTCGCGAAGCGTCGGAACGCTTGGGGTGGCCGCATGGGCGGCGCCCGGAGAGGGGCGTGATGTCCGAGACATCGGTGCGCGAAGGTTCGACCCAGCGCACGTCTTTGCGAGAGCGTCAGGACGCCGTCGCGGCCGGCGCCGTGACGATCGTCGCTGACTGCGGTTCGTGCGCGGATGCCGTGCGCGCGGCGCTCGCAGACGGGCACCTGGGCCCGGAGGTCGCGGGCGTCGAGGTCGGCACCGCCGCGGGCATCCGGGGTCCCGTGCTGTCGGTGGCCGAGTCGCTCGACCGCATCGACCGTGAGCTGATCGTCTCGGCGGTCGACCGGGACTTCCTGCTCCTGGAGCGTGTTCCGCAGGAGCTTGCGTCGCGAGTCGCGCTCCTGAACGAGCGATCGGCGCGCAAACGCGCGCGAACGCTGGATGCCGACCGCCTTCGCAGCGAGACCATCGGGCTCATGTGGGAGGTCCACACCGCCGAATCGATCGCCGAGCTCGCGGAGCGGGTGACCGCTGGGGCGCGCCGCGTTCTCAACGTGCATGCGGCGGCCGTCGTGATCCCGGCGGACCCGGACGACCGAGACGGCTCGGCGACCCCGCTTCTGTGGAGGTCGCCGGGCGGAGACTCGCCCGATCTGCTCGAGCGGGTGGCCGCTTTCGCCGCACGCCGTGCGACCGAGTCGGCGGCTTCGGCGCCGGCACCGGGGTGGCCGCGCGAGAAGCCCGTCATCGATCTGGTGAGCGAGGAGGATTCCGACCTCGTTCGCGACCTCTTCGACCGGCGCACTCGGCGCGTGATGCTCGTACCCATCGAGTTCGAGAACTGCGGAACGGGTGCGCTGCTCCTTGCCGACGATGCGGCGCAGCCGGCGCGCACTTCGCTCGAACGGTTCATCGTGTCGTGGATCGCCACCCAGGTCGGCCGTGCCGCCTTCGAGTTGTGGATGCGTGACCGCCAGGAGCGCAACGAACAGGAGCTGCAAGAGACCTCGGCGAAGCTGAAGAAGCTCGTGGACGAGATGGGCGACCTGAGCGTGGTCGTGCGGTCGATCGCGGATGCCGTCAACGTGGGAGTTCTCTTCTACGACACGGAGAACCATCCGGTTCTGCACAACCGCATGGTCGAACGGCTGCTGGGGCTGACGGGATTCGACCCGGCGACGGGCCGGAGCGAGCACGTGTACGCATCCGATCGACGCACGCGCGTGAAGCAAGACAAGAACATCATCTCGGAGACGCTCGAGGGCGATCAGCGCGGGCTCATCTACTGGGTGGGCGATCCGCGGGGGGAGCAGCGGGCCATCGTCACCGAGGCGCACTCGATCACGCGCTCGAACGGTGAACGGCTCGGTTCGGCAGTCGTCACTTACGACGTGACCGACCTGGCCAACGCGATCGAGATCCGGGAGGAGTACCTGGCCACCGTCTCGCACGAACTGCGAACGCCGCTGACCTCGATCGTCGGCTACATGGACCTGATCGACGACGGCTACGACGTCGACTCGCTCGGCTTCGCGAAGGAGTTCAGGAACATCCAGCGGAGTGCGACGCAAATGCTCACGCTCATCCGCGACCTGCTGAGCACGAGCACGAACGAGCTGGCGCTTCGCATCGAGCCGATCGACCTCTCGGCGCTGCTGACGCAGTCCGTGGCAACGATCAAGCCCACGGTGGACGCGGCGAGGCAGACGCTGCGGATCGAGATGCCGCCGTCGACCGTGCTCGCGCACCTCGACGGTGCCAGGATCAAGCAGGTCGTCGACAACCTGATCTCGAATGCCGCGAAGTACACGCCAGAGGGTGGAACGATCACGGTGACGCTCGAACGCGCCGACGACACCGTCTCGATCGCGGTCGCGGATGACGGCCGCGGCATCAGCAAGACGGATCAGGCCCGACTGTTCGACAGGTTCTTCAGAACCCGGGATGTACGCGAGGAGGCTATCCAGGGCGTCGGCATCGGGCTGACCATCGTGAAGACGATCGTGGATGCGCACGGCGGGACCATCCTCGTCGAGAGCGAGCCGGGCCGAGGCTCGACGTTCACGGTGCGGCTGCCGACGCGGGCAGGGTCGACACCGTTGCCGACCCTGCCGATGGAGCCCTGACCGAGCATCCATGGAGCCCGATCGGGGGGTACCCGGGGCCCTGATCGGGGGGTAGCAGCAGGGGTGATTGAGGTCGCCGGACGGCCGGGCGCGTGACTAGGGTTGAATCACCTTCGCGCGGCCGTACCCGAATGCGGTCGGAGCCGGCCCCGCGGTTCGTGTCATGGTCGACACGCTGCAGTCGGCGCGATATCGACAAGTTAAGGGTGCGTACAGTTGCCTCTCATCGACAGCAGTGCCGCTCACCGTTCCACCCGTTCGGAGACGCTCGTGTGGGCCATCGAGCAGGTTTCTGAGCAGTCCTGGTCTGCAGACATCGAGATTCCGCGCAGCCATTGGTTGTGCCATCCCGCGCCCTCACGTGTGCCCGTGACGCTGCTCGCGGAGGCCTTCAGGCAGGCGGGACTGGCGATCTGCGTCGCCGGGCTCGGCATGGGACAGTCCGTGCAGTTCGTGGTCTCGACGATGACCATTCGGGTGGAGGCCGAGGAATTGCACTTTCCGCGATTCGGAGCTCTCGAGGGAAAGCTCGAGGTGACGTTCACCGACGTGCGTTACCGCAAAGACCTTCCGCACCTCCTCGAGGTCGACTACCGGTTGCCTGGAGTCGCAACGGGACACGTCGGTGCCCGTGTGCTCAACGACAGTGAGTATGCAGCGATCCGCCGGCATGCCGAGCGGCTCGGCGACGACATCCGTGAGTCGTCCACCAGCCTGCTCGACGTGCTGGAACAGGACGCCCATCATGTGCGTGCCCGTCTATCGCTCAACGAGGCCGACCCGTTCTTCTTCGACCACCCGGTCGATCACCTCCCGGGAATGCTGCTGCTCCATGCATCGGCCCGGCTTCACGAGTACGTCTACGCCGCCCCGCCTCGATTCCTGACCGTGTCGTTCCCGGCATTCGGTGAATTGCGCATGGAGACCGTCGTGGAGGCGAGCCTTACCTCGCACGGCATCGATGCGGCATTCGTGCAAGGCGAGCGGGCCATCGCTACGGCGGTGACCGACACCGACTCCGCCGCGCTGGCCGGCTGAGGGTCGGGCGTCGGGTCGCAGCCGCCCTGAACCGGCGCGGGCGCCGGACCCTGTCCTGCCGAGCAGTGCAAGGGGGTTGCACCGGGGGACCCAGGATCCGGCGCCTGTACTGCGTCGTACGAACCGCGAGGTTCGTTTGGGCGAGACGCGTTCGGGTCGCGCTCGCCCGCTCTCGGGTTGAGGGCTCGTCGCAATAACCGCGACTCGACTCATACTGCCAACCTCGTCGCCGGTGCGAACCCTAGAAATCCTCAGGATTTGCTCAAGCCTGATGGATCGCGCTTATGACGCGAGCTTCTGCAGCAACTCGGGAACGCGGCGCAGCAGTTCCTGCTCGCCCTGGTCGAGGCGTTCAGCGATCGCGCGGGCGAGCACATCGCGCCGAACGTCCCTTCCCCGCTCAAGGGCGGCACGGCCGGGCTCGGTGAGCGAGATGACGAATCCGCGGCGGTCGGCCGGGTTGAGCGCTCGCGACACGAAGCCGTTCCGTTCCAACTCGGCGACCGTGCGGCTCATGCCCTGGTGCCGCACGCCGCGACGGGAGGCGAGCTGAGCGATCGTCTGGGCGCCCTCGGCATCGAGCTGCGCGAGCGCCTCCGTATGCGCTCGAGGCGCGCCGGCAGTCTGCGCGCGCACCGATCGGACGAGACGGCTGATGGCCACGCGGAGGTTCTCGGCGAGTTCGCGGGCATCCGCTTCGGGCATCTCCTCATGCTGGGAGCCGGGATCGGATGCCCGCGATGCGGCGGGCCGCGACGGTGTCACAGTTCGACGGATTCGCCCGGTTGCAGCGGAAGCATCGGAACGGCGGTGAGGCTGTGTTCACCGAGCATGCGGTCGGCGCCCTTCTTGCCCACGTCGCTGAGCATGGCGTCGTGGATCGGGATCGACTGCCGTGGCCCCACCTCACGCACGAAGTCGATGGCCAGCGCCATCACCGTCCACGGCCCGGATGTCGGGAGCAGGAGGGTGTCGACCGGCACGCCGGGCGCGGAATAGGAGTCGCCGGGGTGCAGAACCGCGCCGCCCACGAGGAACGTGACGTTCTCGTGCACCGGTATCTCCGGGTGGATCACGCCGTGCAGGCCGGCGAAGGCGTTCACTGAGATCGGTCCGACCGTGAATTCGGTGTCTTCGGTGATCGCCGTCGCCTGCCCGTCGCTTGCGGCGTCCGTGTCGGTGATCGCCGTCGCCTGCCCGTCGCTTGCGGCATCCGTGTCGGTGAGCGCATCGACGACGGCTTGCGTGCCGTAGATGCGCAGCTCCGGTCGCTGTGCGAGCGCCGCGCGAATGGCGTCGCGGTCGAAATGGTCGAAGTGGTCGTGCGTCACGAGCACGGCGTCGGCCTGGTGCAGCAGCTCGGCGGCGTTGGGCGTCAGCGTGCCCGGATCGATGACGATCGTCGTGCCGTCGTGCTCGATCGTCACGCAGGCGTGGTTGTGCCGGGTCAGTTTCATGGGTCTCCTCGGGGGTCAGAAGAACTATACAACCATGTTGTATATCGACCAGGCACGGTGGGAATCATGCGGATGCCCGCACAACCGAGGCAGTGCGGGCATCCGTTTCGGCACGAGGCGATGTCAGCCGTCGAGACCGGGCAAGGTCTTCGTCCCCTGCGTCTTGACGGCGCTCAGCTCCCTCGGGTCGATCTTCAGAAGCCGAAGGATCGTCGGTGCGATCTGGGTCGTCTGCACGGCTGCGTCGATCGTGCGCGAGTGCCCCACCTGCGCACCCGAGACGACAAGAGCCACGTCGCGGTCGTCGGCGGATGCTCCGCCGTGCTCGGCGATCTTTTTCACTCCGCCCGTGTAGACGACGCCGGGCTGGGCGATTCCGACCAGGTCGGGAGCGTGAGTGTCTCCGGCCTTCGCTCCCAGCAGCGCATCTGCCTGGGCTCCCGTGGCGACGGAGGAAAGGCCGGACGCGCTCACGGTGGTCGAGTAGACGCCCTTGGCGTCGTTCACCGTGTTCGCGGGCGCCGAGTGCTGAAGCAGGTACGACTTGGCGAACAAGAACGCCGCCGACGACCTGTCCGAGAGCCAGAGGAGCATCGCATCGTCGTCGACCGAGAACGACACGAGTTCCGTCTCGGAAGGATGCTGAGCCGCCCACGCCGTGTTGAGCGCCTCGATGATGGCTCCGTCATCCACCCGCCGCAGCGCGGAGGAGTCGATCGGCGACTGGCCGTGCTTGGCAGACAGGATGATCGTGGTGTCGTTCTCGAGCCCGTCCTGCTTGATCTGTGCCACCATGCGGCCGAGCTGCGCGTCGACGTAGTCCATCGCGCGCGAGACGAGCGGACCCTGCTTGCCGTCGCTGAGATATCCGCCGGCGAGACCGTCGGAGTTCGGCAGCTTCTGCGCGGTGGAGAGCGTCTGGAAGTTCATGCCGAAGACCGCCGGCGTTCCCACCTTGCTGGTGCGCGAGTGGTCGTATCCGTCGATCTCGTTCAGCACCGCCTGCACCTTGATGCCGTCGTACTCCTGCGTGAGCGCGTTGTCCGTCGTCCAGTCGTCTCCCGAAGCGTCGGCAACGGAGTTGATCTCCGGGGTGAAGAGGTCTTGCACTCCCGTTCCCGAGGGGCCGTTCAAAATCTCGTACGCCGGGTGCTTGTCCGACCACGCCGTTCGCAAGCCGTGCGCGCGCGCCACCTCGAACACCGTGTTCGTGGTCAGGTACTGACTCGGATACACCGGAAGGCACGTCTGCGGGTCGACCGGGAGAGCGGCAGGGTCGATGAGCGTCTGCGGCGTCGGGGTCATCTTCAGGGCCCCGGCAGTGATGGCGGATGCGTTCGCCAGCGTCTGCGCCTTCGTCTGGGTGGGGAGGGCGGTGAGCGCCGGATCCTTCAGTCCCTCGCCCGCGTCCAATGTGATCGGATTCTGCGACCTGTCGATCGCCTCGGTCCAGGGGACCTCCGTTCCCGGCACCGCGGTCGTGCAGTCCGTGGTGCCCGGGGCGAGCAGTGCGTGGTTGTACGTGTCGTCGTAGTAGACGCCGCTCGCCCCTGGGCCGGCCCCCGTGAACTGGGCGACCATCCCGGGGAAGGAGTCCGAGGGCAGCGTCGTCTTCGCGGCCGTGTACTCGAGACCGTGGTCGACCAGCCCCGCGATCGTCGACGACGGGTGCGACTTCACGTATGCGGCGAGGTCGGTCTGGTGCATGCCGTCGATCGAGATGACGAGTACGTGCCGCGAGCCGGCTCGCGTCGCCGCGGCATCCGTGGGCACGGTCCGCGCCTGCGCGGCGGCGACGCCCCCGAAGGTCGCGACCGCGACGAACCCAGTGGTCGCGGCCAGCGCAACCCAACGATGTCTCACAATGAACTCCCTCGAGTGAGTCGCCCGTGCGGCGGCTCTCAGACGCATCCGACCGGCAGCAGGCATCCGGAACGGAGAACTCCTCGTGAACAACGGTCGACGGGCTCGTGAGAGTCGGTTCAGGAGCCACTGGCGGGGCCGACGTGAGAGGCTCGAACCCTGACGAGGCTCTCGTGAGGCCACGTCGAGATCGCCCCGACGACGAAGCGAAGGATGCACGTGAGCACGAACCCAGCACACCTCTCCGACACGATCGCGGATGCTGAGCATCCCGACAGCGCAACGATGGATGCCGAGCGCGGCTGGCGCCGCAGCAGCGCCGAGGCCGAGGGCGTGGACCCGGCAGGCATCCGTGCCCTCATCGAGGATCTCGACAGCGATCCGGGGATGGACCCGCATGCGCTCGTCGTGGTGCGTCACGGCGCGGTGGTCGCGTCGGCCCAGTGGGAGCCGTACGCGCTCGAGCGCCCTCAGCTCGTGTATTCGCTGAGCAAGAGCTTCACCACGACCGCGGCCGGATTCGCGGTCGCAGAGGGGCTGCTCGACCTCGACAAGCCGGCGGCAGACTACTTTCCTGAGTACGCGGACAATGTGGCGCCGGCGAGCCGCGGCATCCTCGTGCGGCACCTGGCGTCGATGGCCACCGGGCACCTGAACGACATGATCCTGGCCTTCGCGATCGACGCGGAGCATCCGATCAAGGCCTTCCTGGCAGCACCGCCCGAGCGTGAGCCGGGCAGCGTCTTCACCTACAACCAGCTGGCGACCTACACGCTCGGCGCGATCATCCAGCGCGGCTCGGGGATGCGACTCAGCGAGTACCTTCGCACGCGTCTGCTCGAGCCGCTGGGCATCGCTCCCGTGGGGTGGCAGCAGGAGCCGGTGGATGTCGAGCTCGGCTTCTCGGGGCTGTTCGCCACCCCCGAGTCGGTCGCGAAGCTCGGGCAGCTGTACCTGAGCGGCGGCGTGTGGAACGGCCGGCGACTGCTGCCGGAGTCGTGGGTGCGCGAGGCGACGAGCAAGCACGTGGACAACGCGGCGCCGGGCGGGCTGACGAAGGCGGACTCCGACTGGGAGCAGGGGTACGGCTTCCAGTTCTGGATGGCACGGCACGGCTTCCGGGGCGACGGAGCGTTCGGTCAGTACTGCATCGTTCTGCCCGAACAGGACGCCGTCGTGGCGATCACGTCGCAGACGGTCGACATGCAAGACGTGCTGAACCGGGTGTGGAAGCACCTGCTGCCCGCGTTCCGCGATGCGCCGCTTTCGCCGCAGCCCGGTGGCGGGGACGCACTGCACGACAACCGGCTGAGCATCGGCTTCGATGAGTCGCTCGGCTCGCTGACGCGACTGGACGCCTCCGTGGCCGGTGAGTACCGCCGCACGGACGATGCGACGTCGCGCGAGGAGTACGAGGCGCTTGCAGCCGTGACGCTGGAACGCGACGGCGACGACTGGCGGGTGACGCTGCGGGAGAGCGATGCGGCTGCGGATGCCGGCACCCCGGAATCGGGGAACGCGGAGGCGGCCGATGGCGCCGACGGATGGGTTCAGGCCGTGGGTCCGCGCCGCACCTCAGGAACGCCCTCCGGTACGGTCGGCGGACGCGTCGGCGACGGCGGCTGGGTGATGACCGAGGGCTCCGACTCCGGAACGCTCGAGGTCCCGGTGGCGGTGCGCGGTGGCATCCGCTCGTCCGATGGCGTTGTGCTTGTCGACGTCGCGTTCATCGACACGCCGCATCGGCTCAGGCTCGCCTTCGACACGGATGCCCGCACCGTCTCGCCGCGCTGGATCACCCGCGCGCTGGGCTTCGACGGCGCCTACCAGCTGCGCGCCGTGCGGCCGGGGGAGTCGTTCGCCGTGCAGCGCTGACCGGTGCCGCGGGGTACGGGAGGAGCGCGCTACTTCGGCTGCGTCATCTCGGCGTAGCGCACCGCGACGATCTTGTCGACGGCCTGCTGCAGGCGCTCGACGGCCGGCGCATCCTTCTGCGAATGGTCGTGCATGACGAGTCCGAACGCGGCCATCACCAGAGTGACCGCGGCGACGGCCACCTCGTGCGACGGGGCGCGTTCCTCCGCGAGCTGCACGAACTGCTCGCGCACGGTGGCCATCCACTGGCTGAAGGCGGGGACGAGCTCGGGCCGGTGCTTGATGACCTGCTTCATGCGCCGGTGGTCGAGGCGCGCGTCGGCCGGCTCGCCGACCAGGTGGCACAGCGCGGGCACGAGGTCGCCGGTCGCTGCGCGGAACTGGGCGACCACCGCGTCGGAGATCGCCGTCTCTGGAAGGCCGAGCGCCGCTGCGGCCTTTGACGGGTAGTAGTTGAAGAACGTGCGCGGCGAGACATCGGCGTGCTGGCAGATCTGCTCGATGGTCGTGCCGTCGAGGCCGTTCCGGTCGACGAGGTCGAGCGCTGCCTCGTGGATGGCCTGCCTCGTCTGCTGCTTCTTGCGCTCTCGCAGCGTGTCGGGGGCGGGCTCTTGCGCGATGCTCATGGTGTTTCCATTCTGCTCTGTCGCGGCCCGGGACGGCCGGATCGCGGCCGTCCCGGGCGGGCAGTGCTTGCTCAGGCGCTCTGCAGCCTGATCGAGCCGGTCTCGGTCATGCCCGCGGCATCCGCCTGCTCCTGCAGCGCCGACGTCTGGCGGAGCGGCGGCACCCTGAAGAACCAGCTGAGGATGAACGCCAGCAGGATCACGCCGAAGCCGACCCAGTAGACCAAGACGACGGCCTGCGTGAACCCGACCATGAACGGCTTGCTCAGCCGGCTGTCGGCGCCGTTCAGGAACGACGTGTCGCTGGTCGACGTGTTCGACGCGGCGGAGGCCCTGGAGCCTGCCTTCGTCAGCTGTTTCTCCAGCGTCGGCGTGAGCTGGTCCACCCAGTGCGTGCGCTGGTTCGAGTTCGACCAGTTCACCGCGACGCGCCCGTCGACCACCGTGGCGTACGCCTTCTTGGCGACCGCCGTCAGGGCCGCGCTCTCCGCGGCCGGGGTCGCGGCGGCAACCTGTTGCTGTATCACGGCGGGGGCCGCGGCCTTGGGAAGGGCGCCTGCGGCGACCTGCGCATCCACCGCAGCGCTCACCTGGTCGGTGACAGCCTTGTCTGCGGCGGTCTTCGCGGCAAGGGATGCCTGGTCCAGCCCCTTCTGCACGTTCGACTTGATCGGGTCGACGATGGGCGTCCACAGCTGCTTCATGATCGCCTTGTTGCCGGCGGCGTTCGCGACCTGCGGGTTCAGCGCGGCGTCGAGCGCGGCGGTCAGGGTCGGCTTGTCGGCCGTGGCGTGCACGATGTTGGCCGGCAGCGCGGAGAACAGCACGGAGAGCATGATGGCCGTGCCCAGCGTTCCACCGATCTGGCGGAAGAACGTTGCGGCACTGCTGGCCACACCCATGTCTGTGGCCTTCACGGCGTTCTGGCTGGCGAGCACCAGCGACTGCATCAGCTGACCGAGGCCGAGACCGATCACGAACGTGCCGAGCATGAGGAACCAGAGCGGGCTGTCGTACTTGAGGAACGTCAGCACCACGAACCCGATGGCGGTGAACAGTGTTCCGGTCACCGGGAAGATGCGGTACTTGCCCGTTCGTGCCACAAGCTGGCCGGAGCCCAGCGACGCGATTATGAGGCCGATCACCATCGGGATCATTGCGAACCCGGATGCTGTCGGGCTCAGCCCGGTGACGATCTGCAGGTAGAGCGGAATGGTCATCATGGCACCGAACATGCCGAAACCGACGAACACGCCGATGACCGTGGCCATCGAGAAGGTTCCGGAACGGAACAGCTTGAGCGGGATGATCGCGTCATCCTTCATGAGTCCCTCGATCACGATGAACGAGGCGATCCCGACCGCGCCCACGATGTAGCAGGCGAGTGAGCCCGCCGAGGTCCAGCCCCATTCGCGACCCTGTTCGGCGACGAGGAGCAGGGGAACGAGCGCCACGATGACGGCGGTCGCACCCCACCAGTCGACGCGCGGCTTGGCGCGGCTGCCCACCTTGGGCAGGTGCAGGAACGCGATCACCATGAGCAGCGCGATGATGCCGATCGGAACGTTGATGAGGAACACCCAGCGCCATCCGGTGATCCAGAGGATCTGGCCGGTGCCGGCGAAGATTCCGCCGACGAGCGGGCCGATCACGCTCGAGATGCCGAACACGGCGAAGAAGTAGCCCTGGTACTTGGCTCGTTCGCGGGGGGCGAGGATGTCGCCCATGATCGCCAGGGGCAGCGCCATCATCGCGCCGGCGCCGATGCCCTGGAACGCGCGGAACGCGGCCAGCATCAGCATCGAGGTCGAGAACGACGACAGCAGTGAGCCGAGAACGAAGACGACGATGCCGAAGATGAACAGCGGGCGCCTGCCGAAGACATCCGACAGCTTGCCGTAGATCGGCACCGAGATGGTCGAGGTGATCAGGTAGGCCGTGGTGACCCAGGCCTGTTGCTCGAGGCCGTGCAGGTCGTCGCCGATCGTGCGGATGGCGGTGCCGACGATGGTCTGATCGAGCGAGGAGAGGAACATGCCGGCCATGAGGCCGTAGATGACGAGGAGGATCTGCCGATGCGTCATGATCGGCTTCGATCCCGATGCCGAACCCGGTGAGGTTCGTACAGGAGCAGTAGCGGTGGACATGCCGGCCCTTCGAGTGACGAGTGATTCGGGACGCGTCGCGCTCGTCACCGTCAGCCGGCGCCGGGCGCCGACGTTGGCGGGCAATTTCTTGCAGGCGGTGCAAGAATACGCCGATCGTGCAGACTGTGCAAGTTTACTGGCGCTGCAAATTTGCCGGGATGGCAAATGTGCGGATCTGCAGCGATCAGGGCCTCAGGAACGTCCGGAGACGCGCGGCCAGCACACCGGCATCCGCGTCGTGTCGCTGTCCGGGAAGAACGTCGAACTCTCCGCCGCGTGCGCACTCGGCGACCTCGCGGGCGCCGTGCTGCATCATGTGCGGTCCGGCGTCGCCGGCGAGCGCGAGCACCGGCACGACGATGGATGCCACCAACTCCGACGGCACGCGGCCGTCACCAAGGACTGCGTCGTCGTACGCGAGCGTCGGCGCAATGGCCGTCATGCCAGGCCACGCAGGCGACTGGCGCGTGCCCGCCAGGGCCTGCTCGGGCATCCCGACGCGGCGAAGGAACAGTTCCACGGCCGTGTCGCGGTCCCCGTCGGCAAGAGCTCGAGTGAGGGCGGCGCTGTACTCGCCCCCGGCTGCGGCGAGGGGTTCCGGCATGAACGGCGGCTCGTAGACGGCGACGGCGCGGATGCGGTTGCCGAGCCGGGACGCAGCCCAGAGTGCCAGCGCGCCGCCGGACGAGATGCCGACCAGCGCCGGCGACCCGCACGTGGTGCCGGTGGAGTCGAGAAGAGCGTCGAGCAGCGCATCCAGATCCTCCAGCTCACGCTCGACCGCGTACGGCTCCGTGTCGCCGCTTCGGCCGCGGCCACGCCGGTCGTAGAGGAGCACGGTGAAGTCCTCGTCGAGCTGAGTGCAGAGCGGGCGCATCGGGCCGGAGTCGCGGAAGCACATCGCTCCGTCGATCAGGATGACGCCCGGCCCGTCGCCGTGCAGCTCGTAGGCGATCTCGGTGCCGTCGGCGGAACGCACGGCGGTGGTGGGTGCTGGCATGGTCGGACCGTACGTCTCGGCGGCAGAGCCGTCAAGGGTGAGGCGGGCCGAATGAAAAGCGGGAATCCTGGCGGCGAAGTGACCCGAACACTCGGCCGCCAGGATTCCCTTTCACCCCTCTGGGAAACGCACCGTTGGCCTCCCCTCCTGGGGATGCCTGCTGGGAGTGCCTGGTGCCACATCCAGAGGATATGAATACCAATGTACTCCATATCGTGGCCCCCATTTGGGGGTTGATTTGCGAAAGCCTGATGCGCCATGGCGACCCGAACCGCAGCTTCGTGGACGAAGCGACGATGCGGTGCTGTCAGTCGGGGTGCGCGACTTCGACGCGCACCGCGATCCGCTCGCTGCGCACCTTGCGAGTCTGCGCCTGCAACGCTCGTGCAAGCGAGCCGACCTTGGCCGATGCGGTCGACGAACTAGGCGCACGCACGGCGACATCGGCACTGATGGAGCGCGCGGCGCGGTCGGTGCGCACGCTGGTCACCCCGTCGGATTCCTCCAGCAAGGGGACGAGCTGGCGCCGGAGCATCCGGAACTCCGCCCCGGCGAAATCGTGGGCGACGAATTCGATCTGTGCTGAGTAGTCGGGCATGCGTCCATGTTGGGCAGCGGTCCTCAGCGACATATTTGACACAGTTTTGGCCGTGCTGAAAACGGATGGCCGCTTCCGAGGTCCGCGCGCCGGAGGCGGTCAGCGGGCGTAGCGGTCGACGAAGGTGCGCAGGAGCCGAGCCGGCCACGTGACGGGCGGCGCCGATCGGATCGTCTGCTCCGTCGCATCCAGCTCATGCGGCTCGAAGTAGCCCTCGAAACGGTAGGTGCGCACGCGATCAACGATGTCGTCGGCGGTCAGCTCGGGGTGGAACTGCGTGGCGTACAGGTTCGTCTTCACCCGGAATGCCTGCACCGGGCAAGCGTCGCCGGCGGCGAGCAGCGTGGCGTCCGCAGGCAGTCGGGTGACCGCCTCCTTGTGCCCCACCCATGCGCGGAATGCCGGTGGGATGCCCGTGAAAAGCGGATCGCGCACGCCCGCCTCCGTGAGCCGCACCTCCACCGCGTCGACGGGTTCGCCGTAGGTGCGATCGATCACGCCGCCTCGGTGCACGCCCAGCGTGCCGACGCCGTAGCAGGCGCCGAAGAAGGGGAAGTCTCGCTCGAGGATGCGGTCGAGCAGGCTCGACATCTCCGCCTCCACGCGGAGCTGCACTACGGACTTGTCGCTCCGCGGATCGCTCGCGTTGAACGGGCTGCCGCCCACGAAGACGCCGGAGTATTCATCGAGGTCGAGCTCCGGCATCGGATGCTGCTCCAGGCGGATGCGCGTCAGCTCGCCCTCCTGCAGGCCCGCGAAGTCGCGGAACGCGGCGTACTCTGCGTCGGCGAGGTGATCGTCGAAGCGGGTCGCGAGCAGCAGGAACGGGCGCACGTGCTCCAGGGTGTCACGATCGCTTTCCCAGCGCCGATCAGGTCGCGCAGATGACCCCTGTGGACGCTCGCAAGGGCCATCTGAGCGACTTGAACGCTGATACCCCCTAGGGGTATAGTTGGGCTATCGAGAACGAGAGGACTTCGAATGACGACCGCCGAGTACGACGTGACGGGAATGACGTGCGAGCACTGCGAGTTGTCGGTGCGCGAAGAGGTGAGCGAGATTCCGGGTGTTGAAGACATCCGGGTCAGCGCCCAGGACGGGCGCCTCGTGGTGACCTCGAGCGCCACGATCGATGACGACGCCGTGCTGAACGCCGTGCGCGAGGCCGGCTACACCGCGGTCCGCCGCTGAGCGGGGCTCGGTCGTCAGAGCCGCAACGTTCAGGTCGCAGTTTCTGTCGCACGCGATCGGTGAGCCCGACAGAAAGTGCGACCTGAATGAGAGAAAGCGCCGAAGGGAGACGCAGGTGACCGTGCCACTGACATCCGCCGATGCCCGGCCGAACGTCGAGCTCGAGATCGGCGGGATGACGTGCGCGTCGTGCGCGAACCGCATCGAGCGCAAGCTCAACAAGCTCGACGGCGTGACGGCGACCGTGAACTACGCGACGGAACGCGCGAGCGTGACCGCCCCCGCGAACGTCGATGCCGAGGCACTGATCGCCGAGGTCGAGAAGGCCGGGTACTCGGCCCGGGTGCACGCCCCGGAGCCGCCGCGGGCGGAGACCGAAGCACGGGCATCCGATCGGGACGGCTCCGACCCCGAGCTCCTGTCGCTGCGGAATCGGCTCATCGCCTCTGCGGTGCTGTCGGTTCCCGTCATCGCGATGGCGATGATCCCGGCGCTGCAGTTCACCTATTGGCAGTGGGCATCCCTCGCGCTGGCGGCGCCGGTGGTGGTGTGGGGCGCGTGGCCGTTCCACCGCGCCGCCTGGATCAACCTCCGGCACGGCGCCGCCACCATGGACACCCTCGTGTCGATGGGCACGCTGGCCGCGTTCCTGTGGTCGCTGTACGCGCTGTTCCTCGGGACGGCAGGGATGCCGGGCATGCGGCATCCGTTCGAGCTGACCCTGCAGCGCACCGACGGAACCGGGAACATCTACCTCGAGGTCGCGGCGGGCGTGACGACGTTCATCCTGGCGGGCCGCTACTTCGAGAAGCGCTCCAAGCGGCAGGCGGGCGCCGCGCTGCGTTCGCTGCTCGAGCTCGGCGCCAAGGATGTGACGGTGCTGCGCGATGGGCGCGAGACGACCGTTCCGGTCGGCGAGTTGCGGGTGGGCGACGAGTTCGTCGTGCGCCCGGGGGAGAAGATCGCCACCGACGGCGTGGTCGTTTCCGGGGCATCCGCGGTGGATGTCTCGATGATCACGGGCGAGTCGGTTCCGGTCGAAGTCGGCGTGGGGGACGCCGTGACCGGCGCGACGGTCAACGCGAGCGGCCGGCTCGTGGTGCGCGCGACGCGCGTCGGCTCGGACACGCAGCTGGCGCAGATGGCGAAGCTGGTCGAGGATGCCCAGGCCGGCAAGGCGCAGGTGCAGCGGCTCGCCGACCGCACCTCGGGCATCTTCGTGCCGATCGTGCTCGGCGTGGCGGTCGTCACGCTGGTGGGATGGCTGCTCGCGGGCTTCCCCGTCGCCGCGGCTCTGACCGCGGCGGTGGCTGTGCTCGTGGTGGCGTGTCCGTGTGCGCTCGGACTCGCGACTCCGACCGCTCTGATGGTGGGAACGGGGCGCGGGGCGCAGCTGGGCATCTTGATCAAGGGACCAGAGGTGCTGGAGTCGACGCGCAAGGTCGACACGGTCGTGCTGGACAAGACCGGCACCGTGACGACGGGCCGCATGGCGCTCGTCGGCGTGATCGCGGCCGCCGGTGAGGACCGCCGCGAGGTGCTGCGAGTCGCGGGCGCGCTGGAGAACGCGTCGGAGCATCCGATCGCGCGGGCGATCGCGAGCGCGGCGATGCGCGAGACGAGCGAGCTCCAGCATCCGGAGGGCTTCGTGAACGTGCCGGGCAAGGGCGTGCAGGGTGTCGTCGACGGGCACGCGGCGCTCGTCGGAAACGCGGCGCTGCTGGCGGAGTGGGCGGCACCGCTCACGCCGGAGCTGGCGGAGCAGCTGGCCCTTGCCGAACGCGACGGCAGGACCGTGGTCGCCGTCGCGTGGGACGGCGCCGCACGGGGCATCCTCGTCGTCGCCGACACCGTGAAGCCGACGAGCGCCGACGCCGTCGCGCGCATGAAGCGGCTCGGCCTCACGCCGATCCTGCTCACCGGAGACAACGAGGCCGTCGCCCGGCACATCGCGTCCGAGGTCGGCATCGACGAGGTCATCGCCGGCGTGCTGCCCAAAGACAAGGTGGATGTCGTCGCCCGCCTGCAGCGTGACGGCAAGACCGTCGCGATGGTCGGCGACGGCGTGAACGACGCGCCTGCGCTGGCGAAGGCCGACCTCGGCATCGCGATGGGAACGGGAACGGATGCCGCGATCGCCGCGTCCGACCTCACGCTCGTCGGCGGCGACCTGCGGGGTGCGGTCGACGCGATCCGCCTCTCCCGCGCCACCCTCGGCACGATCAAGTCGAACCTGTTCTGGGCGTTCGCGTACAACACGGCTGCCGTGCCGATCGCGGCACTCGGCCTGCTGAACCCGATGCTCGCGGGCGCCGCGATGGCATTCTCGAGCGTGTTCGTGGTGGGCAACAGCCTGCGCTTGCGCGGGTTCCGCTCGATCGCCTGACCTGCGGGCATCCGCGGTCATCTCGCCGCGACAACGCGCGAGCCGTCCGCTGAGGCCAACCGTTCACTGAGGCCAGCCGTCCACTGAGACCAACCGTTCACTGAGGCCAGCCGTCCAGTGAGGCTAGGTGTTTGCGCCGACACTACGCGCACTGCGCCCAGTGTCGGCGCAAACGCCTAGTCTCGCGACGGGGATGGCGGCGACCGATCCTCCGTGGCCGAGGTTCAGCGCTGGTAGGACTCCGCCAGCAGCTGGGCGAGCGCGTGCGTGGCGAGGGAGCGCATGCGCGGGTTGTCGTCGGACGACACCGCGAGCGCCGTCCCCATGATGAGCGCCCAGCCGCGGGCGCGGAGCCAGGTTGCGGCATCCGTCGCGCCGGCCTCGGGATGCGAACCATCGGCGACCACCGCGCGGAACACGGCGCGGGCCTCCGGCAGGAACGTGAGCCATGCCGCCGCGAGGTCGGTGGCGGGGTCACCTGCGGTGAGGTCGCCGAAGTCGAGCACGGCGGCGAGGGATGCGGTGTGGCCGGGGCGGACATCCAGAACCAGGTTCCCCGGATGCAGGTCGCCGTGCAGCCAGATCGGCGCACCACGCCAGGGCGGTGCGGCCAGCGACTCGTCCCAGAGCTCGCCGAGCGCGGTGATGTCCCATAGGCGCCGCAACTCCCAGAACCGCTCGCGCAAGACGCGATCGCGCGAGGCGAGCGGGATGCCGCGCACCGGGTTGAGCGGAACATCCGGGTGCAAGAGCCCGTCCGGCGTGCGCGGCGCCGGCGTGTGCAGAGCGGCGACGAAGCGGGCAAGCGGAACCGCGAGGGACGTACGGTCGGATGCCGCGACATCCGCCCCGTCGATGCCCTCGACCCAGCGCACGACGCTCCACGGCCAGCGGAACAGCGCACTCGGCACGCCGACGCGCACCGGCACGGGGCCAGGCACGGTCAGCTGCGGCGCGAGCACCGGGAGCCACCGCTGCTCGTGCTCGAGCAGGTGAGCGGCCACATTGCGCCTGGGGATGCGCACGGCGAGGTCGTCGCCGAGGCGGTAGATCGCGTTGTCCCAGCCGTTCGACACGAGCCGGAGATCGCCCTGGAGGTCCGGGTGCTGCTCGGCCAGGAGCGCGCGCACGAGTGCTTCGTCCACCTGGATGTCTGCTGCCGGGGTCTGCATAGCCGTTACAGCGTACGACGCCGGATTGTGGACCCGTGTTGCCGTTGCAGCGCCGAATAGCGGCATGAAGCGCCAACTATTCGCCGGTACCGGAGGCAACCGCCGTACTACGGTCGGATTCAACGGTGCACACCCGGCGCGAAGAGGCGTCACGGGGTGCACGACGACCCGAGTAGAGAAGAGGCTGCCATGACGGTAGAAGACCTCGTCGGCCAGGATGACGCGAAGAGCCAGGACGACGCGAAGAGCCAGAGTGCTGGCACCGGCGCGAGCACCCGCAACACCGAGTACGACCCGAGCGAGTTCCGCCGGGTGTTCGAGAACCACTTCACCTGGGCGGCGGCGTTCGAGCGCAACACCCACCGCTACGCGCACCGGCCGGCCCTGACAGACCCGCAGTCGGGCCGATCCTGGACCTACGAACAGCTCGGCGAGACGACCGGGCGCCTGGTCGAGGGCCTGCGTTCCCGTGGGGTCGGCGTGGGAGACATCGTCGCGTACCAGCTGATGAACGTGCCCGAGTTCGCGTTCCTCTACATCGCGGCGCAGGGGCTGCGTGCCGTCAGCTCGCCGATGAACTTCCGGCTCGCGCCGGCCGAGACCGCGCACATCCTCTCGGCGCAGACCCCGACCGTGTTCGTGTACGACATCGACGACACGGCGAACGTGCGCAGCGCGCTCGAGCTGTCGTCGCACGCACCGCGCATCCTCGCCGGCGTCGGCGATGGCGAGCTGCTGCCAGGCGCGGTGCGCTTCGAGGAGCTGCTGGCGGATGCCGCACCCAGCTTCCACGCCCCCGCCGACGCGTCGACCTGGGACGAGACCTCCCGCCTCTACACCTCCGGCACCACCGGCATGCCCAAGGCCGTGCCGCTGACGAGCCTCAACGAGGTGCTCACCGCGCACGACGTGATCATGCACTTCCCGCTGGCGCCGACGGACAAGACGATGAACATGTCGCCCTGGTTCCACCGCGGCGGCAACTACTGCGCAGGCCCGAACACGGCGTTCTATGTGGGTGCCGAGGTGGTGACCCTGCCGCGGTTCGATCCGCAGGTGGTGCTGGACGGCATCCAGCACTACAAGCTCACCTACGTGATCGGCGCGCCCACCAACCTGGAACGCCTCGCGGATGCCCAGGAGGCTCAGCCCCGCGACCTCACGTCGCTGCACGGCATCGTCACGATGGGTGCCCCGCTCGACCGGGCCGCCGCCCTGCGCTACCAGCGCGTGCTGACGCCACGCATCGCGAACGGGTACGGCACGACCGAGGCGTTCTGGAACACCTACCTTCGCCCGGACGACCTGCCGGATGCCGCGGGCGCCGCAGGCCGCGCCTGCCTCGACGACGACGTCGCCGTGGTGAAGGTGTTCGCTGACCGCATCGCCGCTCCCGACGAGCAGGCCGAGAAGGACGGCCAGGAGATCGGCGAGGTGATCATGCGCTCGACGAAGAGCGGATACGCCTACCTCGGCAACGAGGAGGAGCAGGCGGAGAAGTTCCGCGGCGGCTGGGTGTATCCGGGCGACCTCGCCACGTGGAACGAGGACGAGATCGTCACCATCGTCGGACGCAAAGACGACATGATCATCTCGGGCGGCGAGAACGTGCATCCGGTGCAGGTCGAAGAGGTGCTCGCCGGCCATGAGGGCGTCGCCGATTCCATCGTCGTCGGACTGCCCGATTCCGAGTGGGGCGAGCTCGTCGTGGCCTATGTGCAGCCGCGCGAGGGCAAGCTGACGGATGCCTCAGAGGCTGCGCGCGACCTGGACGCGTACCTGCGTGCGAGCGTCGCGCTCGCCGACTACAAGCGTCCGCGGAGGTACGCCTTCGTCACTGAGCTGCCCTACACCGCCACCGGCAAGAAGCAGCACTTCAAGCTGAAGGAGCAGGCGCCGCAGGATGCGGCAGACGGCCGCTTCGTCACGCCGTAGGACGCCCTTCTGCTCAAGTCGCGCAGCTGGCCCCTTAGGGTGCGCCATAAGGGCCGGCTGCGCGACGTGAACGAATTCAGGCAGGGGTGTATTCGCCGTCCACCGTGCGCGGCAGGTGCCACGGGTTGTCGTTCTGCAGTGCGGGCGGCAGCGCGGCGTCGGGCACGTCCTGGTACGCGACGGGGCGCAGGAACCGGGCGATGGATGCTGTGCCGACCGACGTGAAGTGCGGCGCTGTGGTCGCCGGGTACGGTCCGCCGTGCTGCTGGGCGTACGTCACCGAGACGCCGGTGGGCCAGCCGTTGTAGAGCACGCGGCCGGCCTTGTCGGCGAGGGCCGCGACGAGGGCTGCGGCATCCGCGTCGTCGTCGGCGCCCTGTACCGTCGCGGTCAGCTGGCCCTCGAGCACGTCGGCGACGGCCAGCGCCTCGGCCGGTGAGTCATAGCGCACGAGCAGGGCAGCGGGACCGAAGTGCTCCTCGAGCAGCTCGGTGGGGTAGGCGAGCAGGGTGGCGGCATCCGTGCCGTACACGGTGGGTGTCGGCACGTCAGCGTGACTCGGGTCGCCGACGAGGAGGGCGACGTCGTCGCGGCCGGCGAGCGGGTCGAGGCTGTCGAAGAATCCGTCGCGGATCTTCGCATCGAGCATCTCGCCGCCCGACGTCGTCTTCACGGCCTCGACGACGAGGTTCTCGAGCCCCGCGTCGCGCGGCACGAGCAGCACGCCCGGTTTCGTGCAGAACTGGCCGACGCCGAGCGTCATCGAGCCGGCGAATCCGGTGGCGATCGCATCCGCTCGTTCGGCTGCGGCCGCTGCAGTGACGAAGACCGGGTTCACGCTGCCGAGCTCCCCGTAGAACGGGATCGGCGTCGGCCGCGACGCGGCGAGGTCGAACAGGGCGCGTCCGCCGTGCAGCGAACCCGTGAAGGTCGCCACGGTGAGATCCGGATGCAGCACGAGGTCGCGGCCGACCTGGCGTCCTTCCACCAGCGCGAACGCGCCCTCGGGAGCACCGGATGCCTTCAACGCGGCACTCACGTGCGCGGCGACCGCGTGCGACAGCTCCGGGTGAGCCGAATGCGCCTTGACGATGACCGGGCATCCTGCCGCGATCGCGGCCGCCGTGTCGCCACCTGCCACGGAGAACGCGAACGGGAAGTTGCTCGCCGCGAAGACCGCGGCCGGACCGAGCGGGCGCAGCATGCGGCGCAGGTCGGGACGCGGGCCCATGCCCCAGTCCGGGTCAGCGTGGTCAATCGTGGCCTCGAGGTACGCACCGCGTTCCAGCAGCTCGGCGAACAGGCGCAACTGGAAGGTCGTGCGCACGAGTTCGCCCTTGAGTCGCTGCTCGAGGAGGTGGCTCTCCCGCATCGCAAGCGGAACGAGCGTGGCGGTATCGGCATCCAGAGCATCGGCGATCGCCCGCAACCACGTCGCGCGCTCCGCAGGTGTCGACGCCGCGAGAACGGGCGCCGCCTCCACTGCGCCGGCCATCGCAGCGTCGAGGTCTGCGCTCGCGGGGGCTTCCGTCGTCGTTTCGCTCATGGTTTCTCCTTGTGATCCGCATCGCTTCGATGTCGTGCCATCGTCGCTCGAGAAAACGTTTCCTGGGCCATTCTCGCACTGTTTACCGCGTCGTTCAGGTCGCAGTTTCTGTCCTCATGTGCTGGCGATGCCGACAGAAACTGCGACCCGAACGGGGATACCGCCAACACCTACCGCACCGTCACCGAGATGGTGTGCCAACCGGTGGCGCCGTTCGGTGCGGGCGGCGCCACCTCGGATGTCTGCGTGTACCCGTCCGCGTTCGTCGCCCGCACCTGCAGCTGGTGGTTGCCGCGTGTTGCATCCCACTCCCACACCCACTGCCGCCAGGTGTCGGCCGAGACGGTGTCGGCCAGCCGCGCCTGCTGCCACGGTCCGTTGTCGACGCGCACCTCGACGGAACGGATGCCCGTGTGCTGGTCCCATGCGACGCCCGCCACGGCGTACCGCCCCGCCGGAATCGAGGCGCCGTCCCGCGGGCGGTCGATGCGCGATGCCGTCTTGATCGGCCCCTTCGCCGACCAGCCCTTGTCGGTCCAGTAGCCCTGGGCCTGATCGAAGCGCGTGACCGTGAGCCGGCTCAACCACTTCGTCGCCGAGACGTACCCGTACAGGCCGGGCACGACCATCCGCACCGGGAACCCGTGCTCGAGCGGTAGAGGCGAACCGTTCATGCCGACCGCGATGAGGGCATCCGTTCCGGTGTCGGTGAGCACGCTGAGCGGCGTACCCGCGGCGAATCCGTCCACGCTGCGCGACAGCACCATGTCGGCGGATGCCCGTGGCTTCGCCTGCGCCAGCAGCTTGCGCACCGGATACCCGAGCCAGACCGCGTTGCCGACCAGGTCGCCGCCGACGTCGTTGGAGACGCATGCCAGCGTGATCGCGTGTTCCTCGAGAGGGAGCGCGAGCAGCTGCGAGAACGAGAGCGTGATCGGGTTGCCGATCATGCCGTCGATCGTGAGCTTCCACGTGTCCGGATCGACAGCCGGCACCTGCAGCGCGGTGTCGATGCGGTAGAAGTCGGTGCTCGGGGTGATGTAGGGGCTGAGTCCGCTGAGGTGAAGGTCGGCGCCCGCTGGCACCGGCGGGGCAGGCATCACCGGCTTCGGCAGGTGCACGAGCGAACGAGCGGAGGCGATCGCCACGCTTCCCGCGTTGATCGTGCGCGCGACAACGCCGGCGACGAGCGCGACGGTGCCGACGCCGATTCCGAACGCAAGGAACGACCGGCGCGTGCGCTCGGGAGCGCTGCTGGGCACGCGCGACGGTTCGGACGCGGCCGCCCACTCGCGCAGTCGATCGACCGCACGAACCAGCACGTAGACACCGACCAGCGTGCCTGCGACCGTGGGAAGGAGCCACCAGTAGGTGGCATCCGCTCGGGTCATGACGGCGATCAGGGCGACGAGGCCGATGAGACCAAGCAGAAGCACCCCGAACGGACGCCTGATCAGCTCGAGGATGCCCGCGAGGCCCGCCAGCACCACGACGAGAATGCCGAGGCAGACGAAGAGGAACACCTTGTCGCCGGTGCCGAACAGGCCGATGACGAGGTCTTTGAACCATCCGGGTGTGAGGTCGATGACCCACGACCCGACCGCGAACAGCGGACTGGATGCGGCGCCCACGAACACCGCGAGCACCTCCGCGACGCCCCATGCGGCGAGCGCGGCCACGACTCCGCACCCCGCAGCGATCGCGAACAGGATGCGCCCGCGTGGTGCAGCGGCGCGCGGCGTGGTGGCCGCGCTAGGCGCGGTGGTAGCGCTCTGCATGGGGCTCAGCATAGGTCGGTGGCCCTGCAACCGGCTGTGCCGCTGGTACCTTGCGGACTCGTCGCAGAGCGGAAATCGTGGACGGTCGTGGTCGACGGTCGCGTGACAGCCACTGCGGATCGGTCGTCGAGCGGAGGAGCCGGGGTTTCAGTGCAGCCAGAGCTCGGGTGCGGGCGTGAGCTGCTCCAGCTCATCCCACAGCTCCTGCGGGATCTCCACCGCGGCGTACTCGAGCGTCTGCTCGACACGCTCCGGCGTCGAGATTCCGACGACGGTCGAATCGACGAGTGGGGAGCGGAGGGAGAACTGCAACGCGGCGGCGGCGAGGGGCACGCCATGGCGAGCACAGGCATCCTGCATCGCCGTCGCAGCGGTGGCGATGCGGTCGTCGCGGTCGCCGTAGCCGTACTTGGGCTGCACGGCCGGTCCCTTGGCGAGCATCCCGCCGCCGAAGGGTGCAGCGTTGAGGACGCCGATCCCACGTGCGCGAGCGGCTTGGAAGAGTGTGTCCGCCGAACGGTCGAGCAACGTGTGCCTGTTGTGGCTCAGGACCACGTCGAAGAGCCCCGTGTCGAGATACCGTGCGAGAACCTCGACGGGGCCTCCCGCCACACCGATCTGCGCGACGACGCCTTCGTGCTTGAGGTCGGCGAGTGCGGCCACCGGTCCGTCGTCTGCCACGCCCTGCTCGAAAGCGATCCGCTCCGGATCGTGCAGGTGCAGCAACGGCACGGCGTCGATGCCCAGACGTTCGAGGCTTTCGTGCAAGGATGCCCGCACCCTCGCGCCCGAGAAGTCACCGGTCGCCGGGTCGGGATCGATCTTCGTGGCCAGGACCACATCGCGGGGGAGCCCGCCGTACTCCCGGATCGCCGCTCCGATCCTGCGCTCCGCCGTGCCGTCCTCGCCGTAACCGTTCGAGGTGTCGATGAAGCGGATGGGGCTGTCGAGCACGGCCAGCACCGTGTCGACCGCTCGCCGCTCGTCCACGTCGTAGCCGTACAGTCGGGCCATGCTCGCGAGCGGGCTCGTCCCGAAGCACAGTTCGGTGACCTGCACGCCGCCAGCGCCCAGTGGCGTCGTCTTCAGCGTCATCGGCGGCTCCCTGCAGTCTCTGCGTCGGTTGCGGCTGCTTCGCGGGGCACGGCCGGCTGTGCGGCCGGGGCGTGCTCCGCGACAGCGGTACGCGCAGAATGATAGGCCGCGACGAAACGATCGAGCACGGCATCCGTCTCATCGTCGCCGCGTGCGAGCATCGGATGCTCGGTGCGCCAGGCGACCATGCGTGCGACAGACCTTTCGAACGTGAGCTTGGGGGCATACCCGGGCACGAAGCGGCGGATCTTCGTCGTGTCGAAGACCGCCGAATGCCCGAGGTCGCCGACCATCTCGCCCGACCAGAACCATTCCGGCGCGATCACGGGATAGAACTCGCTCGGAACGTGGACGAGTCGGGGCTCCGTGCCGAGCGCGCGCGCGACGATGCCGTAGATCTGATCCCACGTGTAGACGTCGTGGCCCGTGATGTTGAACACCTCGCCGATCGTGCGCGAGTTGCCCAGCAGGCCGACGAGGCCCTGCGCGAAGTCCTCGGCATGAGTGAGGGTCCACAGCGAGGTGCCATCGCCGTGTACGGGCACCTCCTCACCCCTGGCGAGCCGATCGAAAACCGCCCAGCCCCCCGGCAGCGGCGGGTTCTGGTCGTCGTAGGTGTGCGAGGGCCGCACGACGGTCACCGGGAACCCGGATGCCCGATGTGCGTCGAACAGGGCACCTTCCGCCCGCCATTTGGCGGTCGCGTAGGGCAGCGGAGGGTTCGGACCCGTCGGCGTCGACTCCGTGATGGGTACCTGCCGCACGGGTTTCGAGTAGATCGAGGCGGAGCTGATGTGCACGTACTGGCCGATCCGGCCGGAGAAGAGCCGAAGCATCCGCTGCACGTCGTTCTCGTCGTAAGACAGAAAGTTGACGACCGAGTCGAACCGGCGCTCGCCGATCGCGGAGGCGACAGCGTGTTCGTCGGTCACGTCGGCGGCGAGGCGCTCGACGGATGCCGGCAACTCCCGCTGCGCTCGGTTGGCACCGCGATTCAACACGGTGACCCGCATGCCCGTGGCCGCGGCCAGTCGAACGCACGAGGCGCTGATGGTGCCGGTTCCGCCGATGAAGAGCACGCTCAGCGGTGCGTTGTCGTGCTGGAGCACAGTGGTTTCCTCTCTGGAAGATGCGGGACGAGCCGAACGAAGGACCGCGAAGCGATCAGCGCCCGGCCCACCAGTCCTCGAAGCCGTTCTCGGCGAGGCAGATGAGCACGTCTTCACGACGGATGCCGAGAGGCTCGAGCTTCTCGACCACCGCGCGGAAGAACGCTTGCTTCGTGGCGACCGGATACATGTGAACGGCCGTCACGTGGATCAGCAGCAGCGACCGGCGATCCACGCCGTTGTACGTCGGGTCGAATTTCAGCTCCTCGGGCCCGTGCGGCCGGAAGACCTGGAACCGGTCGTCGGCGGGGATGCCGAGCGCCTCGATCTGCGCTTGGTGGATCGCGGCGCCGATCGCGTCGTGCGACGCGTCGAACAGTTCGCGGGCGAGGTCTACCTGAATGAGTGGCACGAGGCCGTCCTCTCTGATGTGGGTTGAAAGGGGTGTAAGCGGCGCGACAGCGTGGAGGCGCCGCCCCTGTCGGGCTACTTGATCGCTCCCGCCGACAGGCCGCGCTCGAACAAGCCCTGAAGGCAGAGGTAGGCGACGATCTCGGGAATGGCGGTGAGCACTGCCGATGCGAGTACCTTCGTCTGGTCGTTGCTGAACTCCCCGACGAAGAACTGCGGAACCAGGGTGATCGTCTGCATGTTCTGCGACTGCAGGAACACGAGCGGCATGAGGTAGTCGTTCCAGGCGCCGATGAGGGTGAAGATGAGCACTGCAGCCGCGATCGGACGCGTGAGCGGGATCACGAGGTACAGGAATCCCCGGAACGAGTTGGCCCCGTCGACCCGAGCAGCCTCGAACATCTCGTCGGGCAGCCCGTTGATGAAGTTGCGGGTGAGAAGAACCGCGAACGGCACCTGCAACGCGGCAAGGGGCAGGATGACCGACAGGTACGTGTTGTAGAGGCCGAGCTGCTGCGCCGTGGAGAAGAGCGGGGTGAGCAACACGACCTCGGGCAGGGTGAGGCAGACCAGGAGCATCCAGAAGTACACCTCGCGCGCCCGGATGTGCAGCTTGGCGAACCCGTACGACGCCAGCATCGTGACCGCGTAGACGAGCACGATGACTCCGATGGCGATGATGGCGCTGTTCAGAAAGAATCGGAAGAATCCGGGTACGCCGAGCACGGCGGAGTAGTTGCCCCAGCCGGCACCGGCGAACGAGCCCTGAACCATGACGATCAGCGGGAACAGGAACGGCAGAACGAAAACCGTCGCCGCCAGCTGCAGCAGTGCCTTGCCCCACCAGCTCCTGACTTCGAACATCAGCGGGCGCCCTTCCTGATCGTGCTCTTCTCGCTGCGCTCACGCCCGGCGGTCTGGAAGATGATCGCCATGCCGAGAGCGACGATGAGCAGGATGACCGAGAGTGCGGCG
The DNA here is from genome assembly GCF_054780115.1 of Humibacter ginsengiterrae. Classification (NCBI taxonomy): domain Bacteria; kingdom Bacillati; phylum Actinomycetota; class Actinomycetes; order Micrococcales; family Microbacteriaceae; genus Humibacter; species Humibacter ginsengiterrae. Next base: position 68,807 of record NZ_BAAGWY010000004.1, on the reverse strand, counting down.
CCGTATCCCGCGTGCGCGAGCTGAATCGTTGTCTGGTAGATGTACGTGCCGAGGAACTGCGTGGCGTTGTTCGGCCCCGCGACGGTCACGAGCCATGGCACGTCGAAGGTCTTCAGGGCGCCGATGGCGCTGAGGATGGCCAGCGCGACCGTTGTGCCGCGCACGCTGGGCCAGATGATGCTGATCAGCGTTCGGAGGTTGCCGGCACCGTCGATGCGCGCTGCCTCGATCATCGACTGGTCGATCTGACTCATGGCCGCGAAATAGAGAACGAAAGTGAGGCCCGTCCACTGCCAGATCGTGATCACCATGATCACCGGCAGCGCCGTGCTCTCCTGTCCGATCCACGGCTGAGCCAGGAAGCCGAGGCCGATGTGTTCCAACAGCCAGTTGAACTGGCCGTTCGCCGCGAAGAGCTGCCGGAACACCGGCGCGGTGATCGCTGGCGCGAGCACGACGGGAACGAAGACGATCACCTTGTAGAGAACGCCGAGCTTGATCTTCGAGTGCATCATCACGGCGAACACGAGCCCGAGCACTGTCTGCAAGCCGAACGTGACGATGAAGAACACGATCGTGTGCGAGACGGCCTTCCAGAACACCGGGTCCTGGAAGATCCGCACGTAGTTGTGCAGCGCGACCCACTCGGGTTCCGGGCTCAGGCCGTCCCAGTTCAAGAGCGAGATATAGCCGGTGTAGCCGATGCAGTAGTAGATGAGTCCGATGCCGAGGACGAGCGCAGGAAGAATCCAGGGCAGTCCCGACGCCTGGAGCCGGCGGCGCCGGCGACCGGTCCCACGAGGAGACCGGTCGCCTTTCGCCGCGGAGCGAGGCGCGCCTTGCGTACGCACGACGGAGGCGGTCACGGGGTGCGCCCCTGGTCCGATTGCTCGGCGGCCATCATGAACTCGCTCACTGGTTCGCGGCGGCCTGTGCGGCCTTCTCGAGGGTGTCGGCAGCCTGCTGGGGACTCGCGCTTCCGCCCGCCACGGACTGCGCGGCAGCGAGAATCGCATTCTGCACGTCGGCGCTCAGGAGTGCCTCACGCGGCTCGGTCACGCTCCCGACCTTCTTCAGCAGGTCGTTGACCGGAGTGCTCTGGAGGTTCGGGTCGACGAACTTGATCTGTGCGAAGTCCGGCTTGACGCCCTTGAGCGTAGGCAGCGTGTCGAGCCGGTTGGCGATGACCTGCTGACCCTCCTTCGTGGTCGCGATCCACTTCGCGAAGGTCTCGGCCGCTGCCCGATTCTTCGATTTGGATGCCACGGCCAGCCCGTAGTCCGCATCGCCGTACATCTCGCTGACGTGGCCCTTGCCCGCGACATCCGGGAAGGCGATGGGAAGGATGGGGAAGGTCTTCGCTCCCGCGACTCCGGCAGCCGAGATGGCCTCGTTCATCGCATTCTCGGTCGCGTACTGGGTGTACCAGGTGCCCATCATGATCATCGCGTACTTGCCGGTGAGGAACTGGTTGTTGGCGTCCGGGTATTGCTGTGCGCCGAGCGCGCCGGCCTGCATGATGCCGCTGTCGAAGAGGTCCTTCCAGATCGTGAGCGTCTTCACGATCACCGGGTCGTTCCACTTGGCCTTACCCTGCGATGCCTTTGTCCACAGCCCAGGCTGGATGGAGTTGGCGATCGACTGCAGGGTGTCCTGATCGAAGCCCTCCTGCGCGGCGCCCTGCACGAAGCATCCGACGCCGTTCTGCTTGAAGACCTGGCAGTCCTTCTTCCACTCGTCCAACGTGGTGGGCGGTTTGAGGCCGTACTTGTCGAACAGCTGCGAGTTGATCCACAGCATGCCGGCATAGGTGGAGCCGACGGGCAGCGCGGTCAGCTTGCCCTTGAGGGTCATGCCGCTGATCGCGATGGGCGCGATCTTCGACTTCCAGTCGGAGCCGAGCGCGGCTTTGGCGACCGGCGTCATGTCTTCCGCGTACGGCCCGAACTGCTGCACTCGAGCGCCGGGCTGCAGGTCGAACAGATCCGGACCGGCGCTCGAGGCGAGTGCGGCCCGGATGGTCGCGTCGTAGCTCGTGATGTCGATCAGTTTGAAGTTGACCTTGATGTCCGGGTACTTCTTGTTGAACTGGGCGATGAAGTCCTTCGCCTCTTGGCTGTTGGTGGGTGTCCAGCCCCACCAGTTGATCGTTCCCTTGGTGGCTGAGCCGCTCGAGCCCTGGTTGCTGCCACTGCTGCACGCGGTGAGACCGAGGGCAGTCATGCCCACCATCGCTGCCACTGCGGCTGCTCTCAGCGCCTTCTTCGATCGGAATGGCAAGTGCATTGTGATCCTCTTCGGTTGGGGTACGGCGTCGTATCCGAATGGGGAGCCGGGAGAATGTGCGGTCCCGGCGTTCGCAGAAGATCGGCGCCTGTCGTTCCTGATCCCGAGGGATCGCGCTGTGGACGCCGTCGTTCTTGCGTCAGCGGCGGATGCCTTCCGCTGTGCAGACGACGTTATGCCGAGCGAAACTTCGTGTCAAGATTTCCAGTCAAGATAGAAACATTTCGCTTGTGAAGCGCGGATACGCGAGGCGCGGCCCGAGGGAAGCGCCGAAGGACGAACCGCGGGTCCCGCGGCTGAGGCATCCGTGCTCGGATCAGCGCTGAGGCGCGGCCGTGCTCTCGCGCACCACCAGCGTCGTGGCGAGCTCGACGCGGCTGAAGGCCAGTTCTGGTTCGGCGCGGAGCCTCGTGACGAGGTGGGTGGCCTGCTCGGCCATGGTGGAAAGCGGCACACGCACCGTCGTGAGCGGCGGCCCGGCCCATTTCGCGATCGCCAGGTCGTCGTACCCGACGACAGACAGATCTGCGGGTATCGAGACCCCAAGCGATCGGGCGGCTTCGTACACGCCGAGAGCGTGCAGATCGGATGACGCGAAGATCGCGGTCGGCGGGTGGGTGGAGGTGAGGAGCTCGGTGCCTCCGACATAGCCGTCGTGGTGATGGAACCGGCCGGCCCGGACATACTCGGACCGCATCGCGATTCCCGCGGCATCCAGTGCGGCCCGATAGCCCGAAAGGCGCGCCGTGGAGGCCATCTGATTGTCGGGCCCGGTGATGATCGCGATGTCCGTGTGACCCAGGTCGATGAGGTGCTGCGTCGCCAGGAACCCGCCGTTCCAGTCGGCGGAGCCGATGGACGGCGCATCCGACGCGGGAGCGCCGTACGGGTCCACCATGACCATGGGAATGCTTCGCGACCGCAAGCGCTGCGCGTCTTTCGCGTCGAGCTCCGACGCCACGAGGATGACGCCGATGGGCTGTCTGCGCAGCACTCCGTCAACCCATGCTGCGCCGGGTCGATGGTCTTCCTCTGCGGCAGCGACCACCATGCCCATCTGCCGCTCCCTGGCGACGCGCTCGATGCTGGCGATAGCGGCAGCGCCGAACGGGCTGTCGATCTCGAAGCAGAGCACCTCGATCAGCGGGGCGGTGCCCTGCGGGGTCGAACGGCGGTTGTAGTTGCGGTCGTTGAGCAGGGCCTCGACGCGGCTGCGGGTCTCGTCCGACACTCCCTTGCGGCCGTTGAGCACCTTGGACACGGTGGCGACCGACACCCGTGCGAGAGCGGCCACCTCAGCCAGCGTCGCCCGTGAGGGGGCGGACTCGACTGCCTCGCGATCGGACATGAGCACACTGTATGCCACGCGCTGCGGCCGCGAAAGTTTCTTGCGCCGCGGGCCAGGTTGACCGGTGCGCCAGTGCGTCCTACTGTGACTGGACGAGAAGTTTCGCCCAACAGGAGAAAACTTGAGGACGGCGAGGCAGGTCGTGAAGGAGCAAGGATGTCCGACTCGGCACCCCACCGTGCAGAAGTCGCTGCGAACGGGACTCAGCCGTGCGAGGCGTCGCCTCGGGCAGCCGGGTTCGCGAGCTATCCCTCGTTGCGTGGCCGGCACGCGTTCGTCACCGGCGGTGCCTCAGGCCTAGGACGGGAATTCGTCAGTCAGCTCGCCGCGCAGGGGGCGCACGTATCTTTCGTCGATGTCGACGACGCCTCGGCAGCATCCCTTCTCGCCGAGATCGTCGACCGCGGGGATCCGGAGCCGCACTTCTGGCACGTCGACGTGCGCGAGATTCCGTCGCTCGTCGCATCCATCTCCAACGCAGCCGAGCGATTCGGGCCGGTGACGGTTCTGGTCAACAACGCGGCGAACGACACGAGACACCGCGTCGAGGACGTCGATGTCGACCTGTGGGACGACAGGATGGCCGTGAACATCAGGCACCACTTCTTCGCGGCGCAGGCGGTCGTACCCGGAATGCGGGAGGCCGGAGGCGGATCGATCATCAATCTCGGCTCGATCAGCGCCCACATCGATCTCAGGGATCTGCCCGTCTATATCGCCGCCAAGGCAGGCATCGAGGGGCTGACCAGGACGCTGGCGAGGGAATTCGGCGGCGCAGGCATCCGGGTGAACTGCGTCATTCCGGGCTGGATCATGACGCCCAGGCAGCTGGAGAAATGGGTCGGCGAGGAGGAGAAGCAGCACATTCATCGCATGCAGGCGCTGCCCGAGCTGCTGTATCCCGCCGACGTCGCGCGCATGGTGCTGTGGCTTGCCGCCGAGGACTCACGGCTGTGCACGGGCCAGACCTGGGTCGTCGACGGTGGGTGGCAGCAGTGATCTCGCCTGCACCATCGCGCGCGATTCGGTAGTCGCGCTCAGCTCCCCACGCGGACGACCGGGTTGGTGAGGGTGCCGACTCCCGCGATGCTGATCGCGACCTCGTCGCCGGGGGTGAGTGTGAAGTCGGCGCCCGGGACGATCCCGGTCCCGGTGAGCAGGATGGCGCCGTCGGCGAATCCGAGGCCACGGAAGAGCCAGTCGGCGAGATCGGGCAGCGTGCGGGCCATGGCATCCGTCGAGGTGGTGCCCTCGAACACCGGTTCGCCTTCCCGGCTGATGGTCATGGCGATGTCGAAGGGAGCCTCGGCGATCCACGCGGGCACGATCTCGGGTCCCAGCGCGCAGGAGGCGGTGTAGACCTTCGCCTGCGGAAGGTAGAGCAGGTTCTCGCCCTCGATTGACCGGCTGGATGCGTCGTTGCCCGGCACGTATCCGAAGATCTCGCCGTGCGCGTCGAGCACGAGACCGAGCTCGGGCTCCGGCACGTCCCAGGTGGAGTCCGCGCGCACACCGACAGGGTCGCCCTCGGCCACGACACGGGCGCCGGTCGCCTTGAAGAACAACTCCGGCCGTTCGGCGACATACACACGGTCGTACGGGTCGCCGTCGGTGGCCTCCTCGATGCGGCCGTCGCGGCTGCGCAGGTACGTGACGCCGGCGGCCCACACCTCCTGGCCCGGATCGACCGGCGCGAGAACCGCGTCGATCCGGATGCCTGTGCCCGCCGATGCCCGCTCGACTGCAGCCCGGGCATCCTCCCGCGACAGCCGAAGCAGCTCGGAAAGCGTCATGCCGAGTGGTGCATATGCGTCGCCCGAGCGCACCGTCCACAGCACCTCGTCGCTGGAGCGCACCCGCGCCAGCGCAAGCGCCGCGCGCGTCGTTGTGTCATTCATCGTTGCTCTTCCTGACTCTCGTTTCTCGTCATCTTCTCGCGGCTCTGTCGCGCATAACTCCTGCAAGATCGCGGCCACCGAGGTCGCCCGCCGCGACAGCACCGGCGATGCACATCCTCAGTGAGCCGATTTGCAGGAGTTATGAACACGAGGGAGCGGTCAATGGGATTCCCTCGTCACCCTGGCGCCGCTGGCGCCGACGAGGAAGTCGAGGTCGGCGCCGGTGTCGGCGCCCTGCACGTGCTCGATGTACAGCTTCTGCCAGCCGCGGTCGGCGTTCGCGAACGAGCCGGTCTCCCGGAACGGAGGCTTGCGCAGCGCGAGCTCCTCGTCGCTGAGCTCGACCTCGATGCGCCGGTTCGGCACATCCAGCGAGATGATGTCGCCGTCGCGCACGAGCGCGAGTGTGCCGCCTGCCGCGGCTTCGGGGGAGACGTGCAGCACGACCGTTCCGTACGCGGTGCCCGACATGCGTCCGTCGCAGACGCGCACCATGTCGCGCACGCCCTCCTTCAGCAGCTTCGGCGGGAGCGGGAGGTTGGCGACCTCGGGCATTCCGGGGTAGCCCTTCGGCCCGCAGCCGCGCAGCACGAGCACGGAGTCGGCGTCGACATCCAGGTCGGGGTCGTCGATGCGAGCGTGGAAGTCCTCTATCGAGTCGAACACGACAGCCTTGCCCCGGTGCACGAGCAGCTCAGGCGTCGCCGCGGCAGGCTTGATGATCGCTCCGCGGGTGGCGAGGTTGCCGCGCAGAACGGCGATGCCGGCGTCATCCAGCAGCGGATCCTCGCGCAGCGAGATGACGTCGCGGTCCCACACGGGATGCGCGCCGAGGAAGTCCACCAGAGGTGCACCCATCACGGTCTGTGCCGCCGGGTCGAAGAGGTCCTTCACCTGGTCGAACACGGCCAGCACACCGCCGGCGCGGAACAGGTCTTCCATCAGGTATTCGCCGGCCGGCTGCAGGTTCACCAGCAGCGGCACGTTCGCACCGATGCGGTCGAAGTCGTCGAGGGTGAGATCGATGCCCAGGCGTCCCGCGATGGCCAGCAGATGCACCACCGCGTTGGTCGAGCCGCCGATTGCGGCCAGCGCGACGATCGCGTTGTGGAACGACTCCTTCGTGATCACCTTCGACACCGTGCGGTTCTCGGCGACGAGCTCGACGGCGAGGCGCCCGGTGGCGTGGGATGCCTCGAGCAGGCGCGAGTCGGCGGCCGGGGTTCCGGCGAGCCCGGGAAGCGTCATTCCCAAGGCCTCGGCCATGATGCCCATGGTCGAGGCGGTGCCCATCGTGTTGCAGTGCCCCTTGGAACGGATCATCGAGGTCTCCGAGCGCTCGAACTCCGCCTCGCTCAGCGTTCCGGCGCGCACCTCCTCGCTGAGCTGCCACACGCCCGTTCCGCATCCCATCAGGGCACCGCGGAAATGACCGTTCAGCATCGGTCCGCCTGGCACGACGACGGCCGGAATGTCGACGGATGCCGCGCCCATCAGCAGCGCCGGAATGGTCTTGTCGCATCCTCCGAGCAGCACGACGGCATCCACCGGGTTCGCGCGGAGCATCTCCTCGACCTGCATGGCTGCGAGGTTGCGCCACAACATCGCGGTAGGCTTCACTAGCGTCTCGCCGAGTCCCATGACGGGGATCTCGACCGGGATGCCGCCCGCCTCGTAGACCCCGTTCTTCACGTACTGCGCCACCTCGTTCAGGTGCATGTTGCACGGCACGAGGTCGCCGGCCGTGTTCGCGATGGCGATCTGCGGGCGCTTGCCGTTGAAGGCATCCGCGGGAATGCCGCGACGCATCCAGGCGCGGTGGATGTATGGATCGCGTCCCTCGCCGCCATACCAGTCCTGGCTGCGCAGCGTCATGGGCAAGCTCCTTCGCTTCTGGGCGTCACGGTGCGAAGCGCCGCGCCGACAGGTTCCGGCGCAGACGCAGCATCCAGTCTGCACAATTTGTTCGAGTTGCGCGCAATTGGACGCGCGGGACAGCGGACTTGCGGTGCACCGGGGACTCGTGGCGCGGTCACGGCACCAGGATGCTGCGGCCCACCGAGCCACTCATCAGCGCATCGTACGCGCGACCGACATCGGCGAGCGGCATCCGTTCGCCGATGAGGCGGTCCAGCGGCAGACGCCCTTCGAGGTAGAGGGAGAAGATGCGGGGCAGGTCGATCGGAGGATTGGCGGAACCGTAGAGCGAGCCAACGACCCGCTTCTGTTTCTGCACCAGCCGGTTGAGCGGAACGGTGAAGCGTGCATCGGATGCTCCGAGCCCGACAGCGACGAGGGTGCCGCCGGCGGCGACGCACTCGAACGCCTGCTCGAGGGTTGCCTGCCTGCCCACTGCCTCCACTGCCCACGGCACACCGGTGCCTCCTGTGATCCTCGTGACCTCCTCGACGAGATCGCTGCGGCGGCTGTCGACGACGTGGGTGGCCCCGAGCTCGAGGGCCAGGTCGAGCTTGGCCGGATCCACGTCTGCGACGACGATCGGATTCGCGCCGACCAGTCGCGCCCCCATCACGCTGGACAGTCCGACCCCGCCGGCACCGACGACCAGCAGGCCGGCTCCGGCCGCCCGCTCCACGACGTTGAGCACGGCGCCCACACCCGTCACGACCGCGCACGCCGAGATGGCGGCCACCTCGGGCGGCACGCCCTCCGGCACCTTCACGACGGCGCTCTCGCTCACCACGACGCGTTCGGCGAAGCACGACACGCCCATCAGGTGGTGCAGCTCGGTCCCATCGGGAAACGAGAGGCGGCTCGTTCCGTCCGGCAGTCCGCCCGTGGATGCCTGCACGCCGCCCTTCACACACAGGGCGGGGTTTCCCGAGAGACAGGCGTCGCAGCTTCCGCATCTGGGTCGCCAGAGCAGTGCGACGCGGTCTCCGATCGTGAGTTCCCCGCCCCCCGCGGCGCCGGCATCCGGGCCCAGCTTCTCGACCACGCCGGATCCCTCATGGCCCAGCACCAGCGGCAATGGCGCCGCAAGATCGCCCGACATGTAGTGGTAGTCGCTGTGACATACGCCAGCGGCTTCGATGCGCACGACGATCTCGCCTCGCTTCGGATCGGCGAGTTCCACCTGCTCCACCGCGGGAGCAGTTCCCACGTGGCGCAGAACCACCGCGCGCACGATCAGGCCGCCCGCTCAGGGAGCGGATCCTGACCACCGACGAGCTGATCCCGCAGGTTCTCATCGACGGCGCACTGCTCGAAGGAGAACGAGTCGGCGAGTGCGTCGAGTTCGTCATCGTCGAGGCCTTTCAGCAGTTCCGCGTACTCCTCGGCGAGCGGCTGAGCGAACAGCAGGTTGTTCAGCAGTGTCGCCACCCAGTCGAAGCGACCCCATGGGTAGGGGTTGAAGGTCGGGAACTCTCGAGCGACCAGGTCCTGCACAGCCTGACTGACCTCGCGGACCCCGTCACCGCCGAGGCGGTCGCTTCCCCATTGGTCTGCGGCGAGCCGGTTCTTCTTCGCGATGAACGGGTCGAAGCGTCTCCGGTACGGGGACTCCGGGGTGACGCGCACGAGGCCCTGACGGCCGACGTCCTTGTACATCCAGCTCGTCCAGCTCACGTCATTCTCCCGGTAGATCTCGAGCTGATCGGCGAGGATCTGCCTGCGCATCGCGTCTTTGCGTTCGTCGCCGGTGTAGATGGGCGCGAACTCGCCGACCATGATGGGTGTTCCCGTTTCTCTGGCGTACTCGGACCGCTGCAGGAACTTCTGATAGGCGTAGTCGCGGTCGATCCATACGCCGTCCGTGTACCCGGGGTAGTCGCCGCCTCTTCCGAGGCCGGCAGCCACGTAGTCGTGCAGCGAGTAGACGGTGTTCTCCCACGGCTCCGCCTCGAACATGTCGAACTCGGTGGAGTACGTGTTGCCGTCGAGGAAGATCGTGTGGTGCGGGTCGATCGTGCGCACGGCCTCGAACAGTCGCCGGTACAGGGGGCCGACGACCGCACGCGATTCGTCGGCCGGCTCGTTCATGAGGTTGTAGCCCGCGACCCAGGTGTTGCCCTTGTAGTGCTCGGCGATCGCCTTCCAGATGTTCTCCACGCGATCCTGGAAGTGCGGGTGCTGCCAGAGGTGGGGCAGGTGCGTCTCGTTGTCCGAGTGCCAGTGGTGGTTCTGACTGCCCGGCAGGGCGTGCAGATCGATGATGGAGTAGACGCCGTGCCTTCCGGATGCCTCGATGGCGCGGTCGAGGTGGTCGAACGCGGTCGGCAGAATCTCGAACGGCCGGGCATCCGACTCGAAGTGCCGGTAGTTGACCGGGATGCGGATGATCGTCATCCCCAGTTCGCCGAGGAATCGCGCATCGGACTCGCCGTAGAACGACGTCAGGAGACGCTCGAAGAACCGGTCGGCTCGATCGTCGCCGATAGCCTTGCGCACCTCGGAGCGCATCAGGGACTCGTTCGCCCCGTAGCCGGTCACGAAGTTCTCCATGTTCAGCCAGCCGCCGACGCAGACCCCGGTGAAGCGCACGGGTGCCCCGAATCCGTCGAGGAATCGGCTCCCGTCGGTGCGGACGAAACCTGGCGGGGGTGTCTGTGGCATGACGCTGACCTCACTGTCTTAGTAGGAGTACCGGAATCCCGGGCAAATCGGGTGACGAAAAGTTTCGTTATCCGTACGAATTGTTTCCACACACGCTAAGGAAGCGCCGCGATGGTGTCAAGCGACGGTCGCATAGCCACCGCAAAGGAAGCCCTCACCGTTCATAGCAAGTACATGGAGCAAGCAAAGAGCTTTTCCGACTCGCAGCGGTGCACTAGATGCATCGAATCGACCTGAACGGAACGAAGATCATGCGCAACGACAGCAACAAGCGACGCACGGCGGGCTGGATCACGGCCGCAGTGGCGGCATCCGTCGCCTTCGGGCTGGCCGGTGTGACGGCCAGTGTGGCGACCGTGGACAGCGTCGCCGCGGCATTCACCAAGACAGCGATAGCTCACAACAGCGAGCGCGCCGGCTGGTCGTACGGCGGCGGGCAGGGCTCGACGGGTTCGTCCTCCAGCAGCGGTCAGACCGCTACCGCGAGCGAGGAGAAGGGCGTGGCCGTGATCGACACCGACCTCGCCTACGAGGGCGCCGAGGCGGCAGGAACAGGCATCGTGCTGACGAGCTCCGGCGAGATCCTCACGAACAACCACGTCGTCGAGGGCTCCACGAGCATCACCGTGACCATCCCGGCCACCGGTACGAGCTACAAGGCGAGCGTGGTGGGCACGGACGCGACCGACGACGTCGCCGTGCTCCAGTTGAGCGGAGCATCCGGACTCGCCACCGCGACCCTCGATGACGACGGCGGAGTCTCGGTCGGTGACAACGTGACGGCCGTCGGCAATGCCGGCGGCACGGGGACTCTGGTCGCGGCGCCCGGAGCGGTCACCGGCACCGGCAAGTCGGTCACGACGCAGGCGGAAGGCGTGGTCGCATCGGAATCCTTGACCGGGATGATCGAGACCAACGCCGACATCCAGGCAGGCGACTCGGGCGGACCGCTCTACGACTCGCAGGGCGAGGTCGTCGGCATCGACACGGCGGCATCCGCCAACCAGAACGTGTCGGACGGCTACGCGATCCCGATCGAGACAGCGCTCGGCATCGCACACCAGATCGAGTCCGGGCAGGCCAGCTCGACCGTGACCATCGGGCTGCCGGCGTTCCTCGGAGTCGAGGTGGCATCGGATGCCTCCTCCGACTACTCCGGGTTCGGCGGTGCCGGTCTGGGCAGTTCCGAGCTCGGATACAGCGGTGGGCAGAGCGCGACGCAGGGCGCAGTTGTGGGTGGCGTGATCAACGGGACGCCGGCGGCATCCGCGGGTCTCACGGCCGGTGACACGATCACGGCGGTCGACGGCACGGCGATCACGTCCTCGAGCGGCCTCACCGCGGCCCTCGCGCAGCACAAGCCTGGCGACTCCGTGACGATCACGTGGGTCGACAGCGCAGGTTCGCATTCCGCGAACGTGACTCTGACGTCGGGTCCCGCCGCCTAAGGCGGCCTTCCCGCCGCTCGTGCCGCGCGAAAACAGGCAGGAATGCGGTTGCCACGCCGGAACAGGCAAGATCTGCCTGTTCCGGCGCGTTCCGCCTGCAGTGCCCAGGGGTTGCTGACCGGAGGAGCGGCCGCACGAGGGCGGAGCGGAGAGCGCAGGGTGTGCTTACGTCTGGCAGACCGGGCAATACCAGGTCTCGCGGAGCTCGAGGTCGTTACGGCCGAGCCGCATGCGCTCGATCGGGGTGCCGCAGCGTCGGCATGGCATCCCCTCCCGGCGGTGCACGTACGACGTGCGGCCACGTCGGGTCTCGCCCGTCGTCGAGCGGATCGCGCGGTCCTTGTTGGCCACGATCATCCGGTGTGCGAGGGCGACAGTCTTCGGCAGGTCCACCTCGCACACCGGGCGAGTGGGCAGCATCCCTCGCACGAAGCACAGCTCGTTCACGTACTCGTTGCCGAGCCCGGCGAGGTTGCGCTGGTCGAGCAGGGCGACCGCGATCGCCGCATCCGGATGCTCCGACAACCTGCGCACCGCCTCGCGCTCGTCCCAGTCGGAACCGAGCAGATCGGGGCCGAGGTAGCCGACGGCATCGGCTTCGCGAGTGGTCGGGAGCACCTCCAGAAGGCCCAGCTCGAAACCGACCGCCTGTGCTGTCGCCGTGCCCAGCACCGCACGTGCCTGGAACGCCGGCCGACGCCAGGGCTCGCCCGGCGCGTAGACCCGCCACTCGCCCTCCATCTTGAGGTGGCTGTGGATCGTCTGCGGTCCCACTCGCATGAGCAGGTGCTTGCCGCGGCTGACCACGTCGTGCACGAGCTGTCCGGTGAGGTCGACGGTGGCGAAGGCGGGCACACGCAGGTCGCAGCGGGTGAGCACCGAGCCGGCCAGCGCCTCGTTCAGCATGCGCGCCTGGCGGTAGACACTGTCGCCCTCAGGCATCCATCGCCCTTACCGGAGCGTCAGCACACCCGATGGACACGCACGCCACCCGGCCAGTACAGGCAGAAGAGCGCTTTCCTCTGGAAAACAGGCAGGATGCGCCTGTTTTCGGGATGTTTGCCTGCGCTGGTGAGTGGAACTGCGCTGGTGCGTGCAATCGTCGGGTCACGACCGCAGCCTCAGACCGCGCGGGCTGGGCGCGAAGCCGGCGGCGATGAGCGCCTCGCCGAACGGAGTGCCGAGCACGAAATCGCCGCCGACCGTCTCGATCGTGAGCGTCGAGATGCGACCGCGATGGATGGCATCCGCCAGCGCGCGCGTCGCAGGCAGCATCACCTGTTCGTCGTTGTCGAACAGCAGCGTCGTCTTGCCGCCGCGTTCGACGTACAGCACGAGCGCACCGTCCACGAGCACGACGATGCCGCCTGCCTTGCGTCCTGGCCGGTGGCCGGTGGCCGAGACGACGCCTCCCGCCGTGGATGCCTGCGGCCACGGCAGTGCCGCCCCGTACGGGTTCGCGGGGTCGGTCGCAGCGAGCGCGACCGCGTTGCGCGGCGGTTCGAGCGTGGTGTCGAGCGTGAACGTGCGCAGCCGATCCACGGTGGTGCTCGTGGAGAACTGCGCGGCGCCGAGCGTCTCGACGAAGTATCCGCGGCGGGCGCGGCCGGACTCCTCGAATCCGCTGAGCACCCGGTAGGCGAGCGCGAAGCCGCCCGGCTGGTTCTCGGCCATCACGCTGCCCCGCGTGACGACGCCGTACCGGTCGAGCAGGGTCTCGGCGACGGCCTTCGCGCGCACCGTGGCATCCGTTTCGGCCAGCGGCAGAATCGACCAGCGTCCGGCGGTGGTGGGCGGGCCGGAGCGTGCGGATGCCGCGCGCAGACCCTCCGCCATCGTCGGCCTCGCGTAGGCGCGGGGCATTCTCACCCGTGCGCGCGGCGTCGCTCGCTGAGGCTTGTGCGCGCCGCGACCGCCCGTCAGAGCGCGCAGCGGCGCGAACGTGTCGTTCGTGATGAGGCCGGCCCACACCAGGTCCCAGAGCGCGGTCGTGAGGGCGGCGTCGTCGAGCGAACCCACGGCATCCGACAGCTGCCGGAAGAAGAACGCGCCTCCCGCACCGAGAGCCGAGAGCACCTCCCGCTGCAGCTCGTCGGTGGCGTGCTCCGGCGGCGGTGCCATCGTGAGCGGTGCGCTGTCGGCCAGGTGCAGGCTCACCCACCCGTCGTTGCCGGGCAGCGAGCCGCTGCCGCTCCAGAGCACCTCGCCGCTCGCGGTCAGCTCGTCGAGCATCGCCGGCTGATACTCCGCCACGCGCGAGGGCAGGATGAGGCTCTCCCATGCCGAGGCGGGAATACGAGTTCCGGCGAGCTGCTCGATGACGGATGCCACGGCATCCACTCCCCGAAGTCCGCCGCCGACGTGCTGCCAGTCCGGCAGGAACCGTGCGAAGGTCTTCGGATCGACGGGCTCCACCTCGTGCCGAAGCGCGGCGAGCGAGAGCCGGCGGATGCGCCGCAGCACCTCCGCGTCGCACCATTCGGTGCCGCTCGCGTTGGGGCGGAACTCGCCCTCCGTGATGCGGCGGTCCTGCGCGAGCCGGCGGAGCGTGTCGTGTGCGACGGCCGCGCCGAGGCCGAAGCGCGATGCCGCGTCGCCGATCGTGAACGGGCCGTGCGTGCGCGCATAGCGGCCGAGCAGGTCGCCGAGCGGATCGGCCACCGGCTCGATGAAGGCCGTCGGCACGCCGATCGGGAGTGGAACACCGAGTGCGTCGCGCAGCCGGGCAGCGTCCTCGATGGCGGCGTAGTGCTCGGCGCCCGCGACTGTCACGCGGAGCGCGCGCTTCGCGGCGACCAGCTCGTCGAGAGCCGCGCGGGCCGCCGCCGGGTCGGTCATCTCCTCGTCGGCGGCCCCCGAATCGGTGAGCCCCGGGTCGGCGACCTCCTCGGCCATCACCCGCCCGGCCCGCCACCGCTCAGCCACCTCGTCGGCCGTGAGCGGCCCGAGCAGGCGCAGCAGGTCTGCGGCCCCCTCGAGGCCGAACATCCGTCGCTCCGGCGTCAACCGTTGCACCTCGCGCTCGACGCGCTCGATGACCGCCGGGTCGAGCAGCTCGCGCAGCTCCGCGCGACCGAGCAACTCGGAGAGCAGTGAGGCATCCACCGACAGCGCGGCCGCCCTGCGCTCGGCCAGCGGCGAGTCGCCCTCGTACATGAACGCAGCGACATACCCGAACATCAGCGAGCGCGCGAACGGCGAGGCCTCCTCGGTGCCGACCTCGACGATGCGGATGTCACGCGCCGCGATCCGCGTCGCGATGCGCCGCAGCGACGGCAGGTCGTAGACATCCTGCAGGCACTCCCGCATGGTCTCGAGAATGATCGGGAACTGCGGATGCTTGCGCGCGACATCCAGAAGCTGTGCCGCCTTCTGCCGCTGCTGCCACAACGGCGACCGCTTGCCCGGGTTGTACTTCGGCAGCAAGAGGGCCCGCGCCGCACACTCGCGGAACCGCGAGGCGAACAGGGCGGAGCCGCCGACCTCGTCGGTGACGAGCTGCTCGAGCTCGTCCGCCTCGAAGACGAAGAGGTCGGCGCCGGGCGGGTCGGACTCCGTGTCGGGAATGCGCACTACGATGCCGTCGTCGCTGGCGATGCACGATCCCTCCACGCCGAGGCGCTCTCGTACGCGAGCCGCAACAGCCAGTGCCCAGGGCGCGTGCACTTGCATGCCGTACGGGGAATGCAAGACGATGCGCCAGTCCCCGAGCTCGTCCCTGAACCGTTCGGCCACCAGTGTGCGGTCGGTCGGCAGGTGCCCTGTGGCCTTCTTCTGCTCGTTGAGATACGCGAGAAGGTTGCCGATGGCGAGCACGTCGAGCCCGGCGTCGGCGGCGCGAGCACGGGCATCCGTCTCCGATGCCGACGACACCTCACGCACGAACGCGCCGACCGCCTCGCCGAGTTCGGAAGGGCGCCCGATGCCGTCGCCCTTCCAGAACGGCAGGCGTCCCGGTTCGCCGAATGCCGGGGTCACGAGCACGCGGTCGTGGGTGATCTCCTGGATGCGCCAGCTCGTCGCCCCGAGCGCGAACACGTCGCCGACCCGCGACTCGTACACCATCTCCTCGTCCAGCTCGCCGACCCGCCGGCCGCCCTTCGCCGGATTCGTCTCATCGGTCGAGCCGACCATGTAGACGCCGAACAGGCCGCGATCGGGGATGGTGCCGCCGCTCGTGACCGCGAGCCGCTGCGCGCCGGGGCGGGCCGTGAGGATGCCGCGGTCGCGGTCCCAGACGATCCTCGGGCGCAGCTCCGCGAACTCGTCGCTCGGGTATCGTCCGGCTACGAGGTCGAGCGTTGCATCGAAGGCGCTGCGCGGCAGAGTGGCGAACGGAGCGCTGCGGCGAACGGTGTCGAACCATCCGTCGACGTCGATCGGATCGAGTGCGGTCGCCGCGATCGTCTGCTGCGCGAGGATGTCCAGCGGGTTCGCCGGCACCCGCAGCTCCTCGATGAGCCCTGCGACCATCCGCTCGCTCGCGACGGCGGTGTTGATGAGGTCGGAGCGGTGTTTCGGGAACATCACGCCCTTCGACACCTCGCCCACCTGGTGCCCGGCTCGGCCCACGCGCTGCAGGCCGCTCGCCACGGACGGCGGCGCCTCGACCTGCACGACCAGGTCGACCTCGCCCATATCGATGCCGAGCTCGAGGCTGCTCGTGGCGACCACGCAACGCAGGCGTCCGCTCTTCAGGTCGTCCTCGATGACGGCGCGCTGCTCCTTGCTCACCGAGCCATGGTGGGCGCGAGCCAATATGCCGGAGGCGGAATGCGTCTCGTCCGCTCCTGCCGTCCACTCGTCGGGGCGACGGCGTTCTTCAACGACCGTGCTGACGGACCAGGGATCAGCGGACGCGGCCGCGCGGCTTTCCTTTGTCTGGCCGGAACCGCCCATGAGCTCGGCGGGTGCACGGCGCGGTGCCGCAGAGCCGGGCGCGACGTGCTCGGCGCCCTCGTCGAGCCGTTCCTCATATATCTCGTTCATCCGCGCGGTCAGCCGCTCGGCCAGCCGACGAGAGTTCGCGAACACGATCGACGACCGGTGCTCCAGCACGCGGTCGACGATCGCCTGTTCGACGTGCGGCCAGATCGATCCGCGTTGCGGTGTCTGATCGTCTTCGTGTGCCGCGGGGCTCAAGTCGCTCATATCCTCGACCGGCACGATCACCTTGAGGTCGAACCGCTTCTGCGAAGGCGGGGCGACGATCGTCACCGGGTTGCGTCCGCCGAGGAACCGTGCCACCTCCTCCGGCGGTCGCACGGTCGCAGAGAGCCCGACTCGCTGTGCGGGCGAGGCGAGCATGGCATCCAGACGCTCCAACGACACCGCGAGGTGCGCGCCACGCTTGGTGGCGGCCACGGCGTGCACCTCGTCGACGATGACGGTCTGCACGTTCGCGAGCGTCTCCCGCGCCTGCGAGGTGAGCATGAGGAACAGGGATTCGGGTGTGGTGATCAGGATGTCCGGCGGCTTCGACAGCAACGCTCGCCGGTCGCTCGCGGGCGTGTCGCCACTGCGAACGCCGACGGTGACGTTCGGCGGCTCCGCTCCGAGCCGCTTCGCAGTCTGCGTGATGCCGACGAGCGGCGAGCGGAGGTTGCGCTCCACGTCGACGCCGAGCGCCTTCAGCGGGGAGATGTAGAGCACCCGCGTTCCGCGTTTCTTGTTCGGCTTCTCGCCGGCCTGGTCATGCATCAAGCGATCGATCGCCCACAGGAACGACGCGAGCGTCTTCCCCGATCCGGTCGGGGCGATCACCAGCGTGTGCTCGCCACGGGAAATGGCATCCCACGCTCCCAGCTGGGCCGTCGTGGGCGCGTCGAACGCCCCCTCGAACCACGCACGGGTGGCGGGGGAGAAGCGGTCGAGCACGTCGCTCATCGCTCCATGACAGCACAGACCACTGTCGTCCGCCTTGCGCGAACGACAGTGGCTCGCGCTACCGTCGGGCGAATGCAGACCTTCCTCATTCCCGGACTCTGGCTCGACGCTTCATCGTGGGATGCGGTCGCTCCCGCCATAGAGGCTGCCGGCCACCGCACGCATCCGCTCACCATGCCCGGCCTGGAGGCGGACGACGCCGACCGCAACGGAATCACTCTCGACACGCACATCGACCACGTCGTGCACCTCATCGACGAGGTGCCCGTCGACGAGAAGGTCGCCCTGGTGGCGCACAGCGGTGGCGCGCTGGTCGCGTACGGCGCGATCGACCGGCGCCCCGAGCGCGTCGATCGCGTGGTCTATGTCGACAGCTGGCCCGGCGCAGAAGGGTCGATCGTCAACGACGAGGTTCCGCACGATGACGCGGACATGCCCTTCCCCGGCTGGGATGCCTTCGAGGAGGGCGACGTGCGCGACATCACGCGCGAGCTGGGGGAGGAGATCGCCACGCACACGCACCCGTCGCCGTCGCATGCGGCGACCGACCCGTTGCACCTGACAGACGAACGGCGGCTGGACGTGCCGGCGACCATCGTGATCACCACCATGTCGGCCGAGGATCTGAACGAGCTCATCGATCGTGGCGTCGGCTGGCTGGGTGACACCCCGCGGCTGTCGTCGCTGCACATCGCCGGTCTTCCCACCGGACACTGGCCGCAGTTCACGAAGCCGCAGGAGTTGAGTGAGCTGATCGTGGACGCGCTGGCCGAGTGAGGCAGGGGGCCCGCTACGCCGACCGTGTCGCGCGAGCGGCTCCGAGCAACTCGTCGAGTGCATCGTGCCCTCGATCGGTGACCCGGATGCTCCGCGGCACTCTCCCGCGCTCGATCCACCCGGCTTCGAAGAACCTCGTCGCCACCGCGGTGCCCAGTGCACCGGAGAGGTGGTGCGCCTGCTCCGTCCAGTCGACGCAGTACCGAAGGGGCGTTCGGGTGCTGAGCGCCGCATCCGGGATGCCCCAAGCCGAGAGGGTCGCGGCGCCCGCTTCCGTGAGGCGGTAGCGGTCGCTGCGACCGGGAGCCGAGAGTCGATCGGCGGTGTCATCGCGGTGGTGCAGCCCGTCCCCGCCCACGACGCATCCGGTGGCGATGAGGTGCCGGAACAGATCGACGCCGAGGCGGCCGGCGAGATGGTGATAGCAGGTGCGGGCCGTGCGGAGCGCCTCGGCACGGGTGTGCTCGCGCAGCGACGTGATCGGCGTGCGCGGGGCGATGCGCGCCAGCGCCTCGAGAACGCCCTCCACGTCGGCGCTCGCCAGCCGGTAGTACCTGTGCCGTCCCTGTGGCACGACCGCGACGAGGCCGAGGTCCAGCAGCAGCGACAGGTGCTCGCTGACGGTGGATGCCGCGACTCCGGCCTCCTCCGCGAGTCGTCCCGCGGGCAGCGCGCGGCCATCCGCCAGGGCCATCAGCACGCGGGCGCGGCGCGGGTCGGAGAACGCGGACGCGGCCCTGGCGACATCCGGTTCGCCGCGCGGGCTGCTCGTGGTGGTGGAGCTGATGATCGGCATAATCGCCAGGCTACGTCGCAATCGTTTCGGCGCATCCCGAAGCGTTCCTCGACAACGATGGGTGAACGTGAGGCGTGAACGAACCGGCTCGATTCCGACGCGGGCATCGTTTTTGACGGCAGGCCCGACCCTGACCGCTGCGCTGTGCGGCGGCTACTTCCTCGTGCTGCTCGACGTGACGGTGGTGAACGTCGCCCTGCCGAGCATCGGCTCCGGCTTCGGCGTGCACTCGCCGGGCCTCGTCTGGGTGGTGGATGCCTACACCGTGCCGCTCGCCGCGCTCCTGCTCGCATCGGGGGCGATCGGAGACCGTCTCGGTCACCGCCGACTCGTGATCGCCGGGTTCCTCGGCTTCGGGTTGGCCTCCGTGATCTGCGCGACCGCCCCGGTATGGCCGATGCTCGTGGCCGGACGCGCCCTGCAGGGAGTCTGCGCGGCCCTCGTGCTGCCCGGCACCCTCGCCCTGCTCGTCGACCGCGCGGGTGACGGCGCAGCGCGCTCCCGGGTGGTCGGCGTGTGGGCGGCGATCGGAGGGGCCGCGCTGCCCGCTGGGCCCCTCGTCGGTGGCCTTCTCGTCGGCGGGGCCGGCTGGCGGGCGGTGTTCTGGCTGAACGTACCGGTCGTCGTCGCCGCGGTGGTCCCGGTGATCGCCTTCCGCGCTTCGGCAAAATCCGGAGAGCGCCGGGGCGGGCGCGTCGATTGGCTCGGAGCGTCCGCGCTGATCGTCATGCTCGCAGCGCTGGTCACCGCCGTCGTACAGCTGGAGAATCCGATGCTCGCCGGCGCCGCAATCGCGGTCGTCGTGGTCTCGGCGTTGGCGCTGTGGCGGGTCGAGTTGAGAGTGAGGCATCCGTTGCTGCGCGTGCCGGCGCGGGCACGTCGCCCGCTCCTGGCGGCGTGCGGTGTCGCCGGCCTGATGAACTTCAGCGTGCTCGGCGCGTTATTCGTGCTCACGCAGACCCTGCAAGACGTTCGCAGCCTCCCGCCGTTGGCCGCGGGGCTGCTCCTGCTGCCCGGGATGCTGCCCCTTCCCCTGCTCGGTGCACCGGCCGGGCGGCTGGTCGCGCGGTTCGGGCACTGGCGCACTGCGGCGATCGGGCTGGCCGTCGCGGGGTTCGGATTCGCGGGACTGGCTGCGAGCATCCGCATCGTGGGGCCGGTGTGGCTGGTGGCGCTTGCCGTGTCGCTCGCGGTCTGGGGAGCGGGCATCGGCATCCTGACGCCCGCTGTCGTCTCCGCGGCGTTGGCGGCGTTACCGGATGCCTCGGGTGCGGCATCCGGGGCCAGCAACACCGCGAGGCAGGTCGGCGGCGCGCTCGGAGTGGCAGTCTTCGGAGTGCTCGCGGGGGACGCATCCGTCGCAGCATTCGCGCCGCGAGTGAGCTGGATGTTCGCGGGAGCGGCCGTCGTGTTCGCAGCGGTCGCAGCTCTCTGCGCCGTGGCGTCGCAGACACGTCGTCGTGCCGTCGATGCGCGCCGAGGGTCCGCGGCGGTCGAATGACGAGCGCACCTCGATTGAGCGAACCCGGGGGTCGCCGCGTGCCAGGATCCTCCCGTGCGTTTTCCTCAGACGACGATGACCTCGCTCGTACTCGTGGTCGTGGCCGCGCTTGCTGGCTGCTCGACCACCTCCAAGCGGCCGTCGGCCGCCGTCTCGAGCACCCGGTCGGTCAGTGAACTGCCGACGTCAGGCATCCCGGACTACCAACTCGGCGGGGCGTACCCGCCCGCGCCCGACGTCACGATCGTCGAACGGGACAGCACATCGCGACCTGCGGCCGGTAGATACAACATCTGTTACATCAACGGATTCCAGACGCAGGGCGCCCAGGAGAACGCGATGTGGTTGAAGGCGCATGGCTCCGACGTGCTCCGCGACTCGAGTGGAAAACCTCTGCACGACCCCGGCTGGCCGGACGAGATGATCCTCGACACGACGACGGCGGCCAAACGCGATGACATCGCGAGCGTCCTCGGCAAGTCGATCGATCGGTGCGCCTCGCGAGGCTTCGACGCGGTCGAGTTCGACAACCTCGACTCCTACACACGATTCGCGGGCCGGCTCACGGAAGCCGGCAACTTCGCTCTCGCGAGGATCCTCGTGGCCCGAGCACATGAACGTGGACTGGCGGCCGGCCAGAAGAACACGCCGGATGAGTCAAGGCGGGCCAAAGCGGCCGGCTACGACTTCGCCATCGCTGAGGAGTGCCTGACGTACAACGAGTGCGGGTCGTACACGAAGGTCTACGGCAGCCGCGTCATCGACATCGAGTACACCGACGATCTCAAGGGGTCATGGACCTCGAACTGCGCCCGGCCGAGCAGACCGGCCATGACGATTCTGCGGGACCGGAACCTGGTGCCGAAGGGGAACCGGGCCTACGTGTTTCAGAACTGCTGAATAAAACGGACTCAGATACTCTAAACTCGGATCGAGATGAACGGGAGGATCCGGTGAACGCTTCATGGGCTGCCGAGCGCAGTATCACGATCGCGAACGATGCGGAGTCGCTGATCGATCTGCTTCGGCTGCGGGAGGATGCGGTCGCAAGCAAGCGCATCCTGAAGGCTCCCGGATTCGGTGTCGTGCGGCTCTCCCTCGATGAGGGGCAGACCATGTCGGAGCACGAGGCGGCCGTGCCCATCCTCATCCAGGTGCTCTCCGGTGTCGTCGACATCGAGGTCGATGACGCGACCGAGCGATTCGAGGCCGGCGGCATCCTGTACATCGCCGCACACGTGCGACACGCGCTCCACGCGGTGGAGAGCGCGCACGTGCTTCTGACTCTCGCCGACGCCGCAACGCGGGCGCCCTCGGACAGGGCAGGCGTCGGCGGGACCGAAGTGGGCAGAGCGGATGCCGCCGCCGAGCCCGACCGGGACGGCGACGGGGTGGAAAGAGCGCACGCCCCGTCGCCCGAGCACCGCCCGCTGCTCGAGACCGCCGTGTGCGAGTGCGGCGTGGTGGAGGGTGGCGCGTTCCCGGAATTGGATGTGCGCGAGGTGCCGCACAGCATCCGGCACGCCACCGTGTTCGGGGCGCTCGACTCGCTGCGGCCGCGAGACGGCCTCGTGCTCGTCGCATCGCATGATCCGCTCCCACTTTTGGCGCAGGTCCGCGACCGCACTGGCGATCGGTTCGCGGTCACATACCTGAAGCGCGGGCCGGAGGCCTGGAGCCTGCAGTTCGTGCACACCGGCGACGATCGCGCGGAATGAGCACGCGCTACGCTTCGGCGCGATGAACGTCCGCTTCGCCCTCACCTTCTTTCTGATCGGTTCCGCATTCGTCGTGCTCGGCGGGCTCGTCGCCGCCGTGTCGACACCGCTCCGGTTCGCGAGCGGGCCGTGGCTGGCCGCTTACCTCGTGCTCGTCTGCGGAGTTGCGCAGTGCCTCTTCGGCATCATGCGGCGCTATGTGGCGCCGTCGCCGATGACGGGGGTCGGCTTCGCGGTGGAGCTTGTGTGCTGGAACCTCGGGAACGCCGCGGTCGTTGTCGGCGACCTGGTGCGCATTCCGTTCGTCGTCGGCATCGGCGGAGCGCTTCTCGTGGTCGTGCTGGTGCTGCAGCTCCTGCACCTGCGGCACGTCGCCGCCGGGCTGCGGTGGGCGGCTTGGCTCTACGGAATCGTCGTTGCGGTGCTGCTGGTCAGCATCCCGATCGGCATCCTGCTGGCGGCTCTGCAGCGGTAGGTCCTTCCCGGTACAGCGGGTTCCTGGCCATTGTCGGGACACTCGGATCAGCCGATCGATATCGTCGGTGCCGTCGGCACCGCCAGGACAAGGCTTCGACACGGCCACCCGATGAGGGATGCGTTAGCGAGATCGCGTTCGGGTGCCCGTCTGCTGGCGCGGTCGACATATTGGTGGGCGGACCATTCGTTGAGGCCAGCCGTTGCTTGTCGCGCCACAGGGTATGCCTGGGCCGGACTGAGCGGTGGCCGAGTCGAAGTCACGGATGTCCGTCGTCCGTCGTGCCTATGACGTCGACGGCGGCTGGATGAGCTTTGACAGTTGTTGACCGTAAACGAAGGACGAGCAGGCCAGCAAACGGAGTGAGTCACGCGATCACCAGCTGTGGGCCCCCTCAGTGGTCCGGGAGGAGGACGGTTCACGTCCGCCATCTGGACTGTGGCTACTGTTGCTGTGTGCAAGAGGCCGGGAAACGTGAATGTGGCGCGTTGCGTCTTCGCATTGGAGGCTTGACGCGCACCGAGCTGCGGAACGAGTTGCGTTCGCGCGGTGTCCTTCTCAATGCGCACGCCGAGACCTTGCTTGACCACTGCGTCTTCGACCGGCGCAACCCCGAGGAGATCAGCGTCATCGAGCGCGGAGTAGGGGATCTCGGCTTAACGGCTGGGGCGACACTGATGGCGGTCTTCGCGGCGGCTGATGAGCGAGGACTGACCCTTTGCCCGCCGGACACTGGCCCGTATCTGCGGCTTGCGATGGCGTCCCAGACAAACGCGCCCGATTCCGTTCTGTCGGCAGGAAGGTCGCCCGCGGGAGCTCTCAACGTGGCGTCGGCACCCTTGAGTGACGACGTGGAGTTCCCGAAAGGCTTCTATCTGCGGGTCGTCGACGGTCAGCGGTGGCTGCGGGGATTCCGCTGCGACGACGATTACGTGTTCTCGCCAGAAGTCCGGTTCGCATTTCGGATGCCGTCGGCCGTAGCAGGCGAGAAGAGACCGTAAGTCGCCAGCCAAGCAAGGAGATCCCAGGCCCGGCGGCGCATCAGCCTCCAGCCCTCATCGGTTGCCGCCCGGGACCGGCGCTCGCGCAGGTCGCATCCTTCGGAAGGGGCGAAGTACCGATCGAGGTAGCCGGTCCTCCAGAATTCCTCTCGCTTTCGCCTCCCATGCGGAGCGATACGCAAAGATGCACAGCCGCGTTCTGACCGCTGGTTGAGCACAATGAGACTGCAAGGGAGCCCTTGGATCGGAGGCGACGCATGGCAGCGATGAGCCGTTCCAAGCGCGGGTTTCTCTCCGCGCTGAACAACAGCCTCAACCGGGTGACGCGCAGGCTCGCCCGCCGTGGCATCGGGCCGTTCTCGCTCGTGCGCAACGTGGGCCGGAAGAGCGGAACGGTGTACGAGACACCGGTGATCCTCGCGAAGGTGCCGGACGGTTTCGTGGCCGAGCTCACCTATGGCTCCGAGGTGCAGTGGTACCGCAACATCGTTGCTGCCGGTCGTTGCGAGGTCGTCTTTCGCGGCGAGGACTATGTCGTGATCGCCATCGAGCCGTATCCCGTCGAGCCTGGGCGCGCCGCATTCGGGTTCCCGGCAGCGACGCTGCTCAGGATGCTGCGTCGCAAGGAGTTCCGCCTGCTGCGGTCGGATCCCCAACCCATCGACCGAGGCGAGCCCAGCGGGACGTGAGGCGCTGGGCGGGCGCAGCCACGGGCATCCGTAAGATCGACCCATGGAGGTGCGCACACCCGACCCCGACCCGGACGACCAGGCGTCGAACGACGGGGCGCTGCCCGGCGTCGGACCGGGCTGGCTCAGCGACATCGAGCTGGAGCAGGTGCGGCGGCGGATGCCCATCCTCTATGTCGAGGCCGTTCCCGTTCGAGTCGACGGGCTCGGCCAGGTCACCGAGGTGGGCCTGCTGCTGCGCGCCAACGCGGTCGGCGAGATCACCCGCACCGTCGTATCGGGCCGCGTGATGTACGGCGAGACCCTTCGTGACGCGCTGTTCCGGCACCTCGAGAAGGACCTCGGGCCGATGGCATTCCCGCAGCTGCCCGCGAGCCCTGTGCCGTTCATGGTCGCCGAGTACTTCCCGATTCCCGGCGTTTCCGCCTACGACGACGACCGCCAGCACGCGGTGTCGCTCGCCTACGTGGTGCCCGTCACCGGCACGACCGAGCCCCGGCAGGATGCCCTCGAGCTCACCTGGATGTCGCCGGCTGAGGCATCCTCGCCGCAGGTCGGTGCCGACCTCGAGGGCGGCCGCGGCGCTCTCGTGCGCGCGGCGCTCGCCTCGGTCGGCGTGCTGCCGTAGCGGGCACTCGCCTGCGCGCGCCGTTCTCGGAATTCCTGTCCGAAGTGGTCGCAAAGTCGACGGATGCGATGACGACACTTTCGGACGGCAAATCTCGCGGCGCCGAGACTTTCCTGTCCGCGGTTGCGCGCGTTCTGGCGCAGATAGAGACTACTTCGGACAGGAATTCCGCGATCAGCTGGCGCCGCCGACCGCGGGGGCCGGTATCGCCGCGATGAGGCGCTCAGCGGTGTCGGGCGCGACAACGGAGCATCCCACCTCGTAACCGGATTCCGCGAAGGCCGCACGGTCGGGCAGGTAGCCGGGCGCTCCGTTCGCGTAGCCGACCGTGAGGACGTGAGCGTCGGGGAACCGCGCCGTTACCTCGGCTCGCAGCGCGCCGAGCGGCTCGCCGGGGAACGCGACCAGCCGAAGCGAGTCGCCGACCCCGATCACCTGAACCTCGAGCGGTATGTCGGCATCTGATGCCCCGAGCTCCATCGAGTTGAAGACCGGATCGCGCTCTCGGCGCAGGCCAGTGATCCATTCCTCCATGGCGATAGCTGTCGGAGTGGCGGAGGGGCCTCGCTCCACCCCTCCCTCACGTCGCGCGGCCCGAACGACGACGGATGCCGTGGCGAGCGGCCCCGAATGCACCGCGGCTTGGTGCAGGTCGACCGGCACTACCGCGTCGAGGCTGAGATTGATCACGCCGGCTTCGCGGCCGGTGGCTGCGATCTCGGCGATCCGGCCGACGATGCGACCCGCCGCGCCGAGACCCACGCGTCGCACCTCCTTCGGCGAACTATCGATGCGCACCGGATTCACGTCTCCCGCGAAGCCCTGCAGGAACACGCAGACACCATCCGTTGCATCCTCGACGAGCGAGCGCAGCGGCCCGACGAATTCCGGGTCGTACTGACGCCAGGCGTCGTCGAGCACGACCGGATGGCACGCGAGGTTGACGAGCGTGGCGACGACGCTGTCGTCCGTGGCCTGGAACACGACGAGATGCGCGTCGTGGTCGACGGGAGCTTCGGGGTCACGGCGGCTTCGTCCGACGGCGACGTCGCCGACGACGTCTGACAAGACCCGCACCGGGGTGAGACGTGACAGAGCCTCCTCCACCACGCCGAACCCGGCTTGGGCGAGTGTCTCGACGAGCTCCGGTCCAGTCTCGAGCGTGATGTCACGTGGTCCGCAGTGCGTGTGCGTGCCCGCGACGAGCACGCGATGGGCGGGCATCCCGAGACGCGTCTCGAGCAGTTCGCGAAGGCGCGACGTGAGTCCCGCTCCGGCGTAGAGCAGGTCGAACACGACGATGGCGACTCGCACATCGCCGGAGGCGAGCACGACGGCACGCACGGTGAGACTCGAGTTCGGGGCCGTCGCCTCGCGCGCATCCGCGAGGTATCCGCCGAGTGGAAGTCCCGCATCCAGGGGCAGGATCGCGACCGCAGCGCCCGCCTCGTACCCGCTCATCCCTCGCCACCTTCGGCATCGTGCGAGGCGGAGTCCGGCCTGTCGCCGACATCGCCATCGTGCGCAACTGCTGCCGCTCCGCGACGTACCATCCGCACCTCACTCGCCGGCTCCCCGCCGAACGTGTCGACCTTCGTGGTGCCGTCCGGCACGAAGCCGTTGCGCCGGTAGAACGCCTGCGCCCGCGGGTTGTCGGCAAGCACCCACAGGTACGCAGGAGAGTCGCCGAGCGCGGCATCCAGAAGCTGCTGCCCGGCGCCGGTTCCGTAGTGATCGCGTAGCACGTAGATGCCCTGCAACTCACGCGGTGCCGGCCCGTTCGGGTCGCGTGCCGGGCCCGATGACGCCCATCCGACGATCCGCTCGCCCCTCGGCGTCTGCGCCTCGGCGACCCACACAGTGAGGCCGGAGGCGATGATGCGACGCCACCGCTCGGCACGCGCCTGAACGTTCAGCCCATCGAGCAGGAACGCCGAGAACACGTGGCCGTACGATTCGCGCCACGACCGCACGTGTACGCGGGCGATGCCCAGCGCATCCGCGGTCGTCGCCTTGCGGATGCTCACGGATGCCTGCTCCTCGGCCATACCAGGACGATAGTGCGACGTGCGAGCCGTAGGTGCGGCATCCGTGCACCGCCGTTATCCTGTGTTCGGCGCTGCGCGCCTCAACACTCACTCGCTCGAGCCAAGAGCAAGCGAGCTTGCTCTCGTCTCTCACTCAATCGTGTGGCGTCGTCGTGCCGAGACGGAACAGGAGCCGCGTGAAGCCGCTGACAGTAGAAGACATCCGTTCGTCGTTCGTGAACGCCACACCGGAACAACTGGCGAGACTGCCCATTCCGGGCATCCACGAGACGATCTGGGACGAACGCGAGTTCCTCGGCTGGCGCGACCCGCAGGCATCCCACCTCGGTTACATCGTGCACTGGATGAACGACCGCCCCACCGGGATCGTCTTGCGTGCGGCAAGCGGCGGGCTGCGGCCGGGCATCGCGGCGATGTGCTCGTTCTGCCACTCCGCGCAGCCGGCGACGCAGGTGCGCATGTTCAGTGCGCCGCGGGCCGGCGAGTCCGGGCGCAACGGCAACACGATCGGCTCCTACATCTGTGACGACCTGGCGTGTTCGCTGCTCATCCGCATCACCCCGCCGCACGCGCAGTCCGCTGAGCACATCGCGGAGCGAGCGGATGCCCTGCTCGGCCGGGTGCACAACTTCACCGCTACGGTGATGAAGACGGCGTAACCCGCTGCCTCGAAGGGGGTACTGGGGTTACCGGGAACGGTCCGCACTCCCGTTCACGCTCGCGGTGCAGTTGACTGGGGACATGACCCCAGAACAGAGTGGCTGGAGCGCCGCGGAGCTCGACGCGATCGGGCGGTCGGACGAGTTGCAGATCGCCTCCCGCCGCGATGACGGCTCGCTGCGTCCCTACGTGACCATCTGGACGGTGCGCATCGGCGACGAGGTGTACGTGCGCTCCGCGTACGGCGCAACCAATCCCTGGTTCGTGCGGGCGAAGCGGGCCGGACGTGCGCGCATCCGTGCCGGAGGAGTCGAGCGCGACGTGACGCTGACTCCCGCCGGCGACGTGGATGGTGCGACTCTCGACGCCGAATATCACCGCAAGTACGACCGCTACGGGCAGCGCATCGTCGGAACGGTCGTGGGCGAGAAGGCCCACCCGAACACACTGCGCCTGCAGCCCGAGGAGTGAACGTGACAGTTCAATCGCCACTATCGCGGCTGACGCCGCTCACCCGCTCAATCGCCTCGGCTAAGCGAGCAAGCTCGCTCGGCTCTCGGCTCAATCGCCACTAGCGTTAACCAGGTGAATGCACCCGTCGACCCCACCACGACATCCGCCTGGGCAGAGCTCGAAGCCCACCGCAAAGCCTTCGCCCCGGACCTGCGCGGCTGGTTCGCTGCCGACCCGGGCCGCGTCGAGCGCCTGAGCTTCGGGCTCGCCGACCTGCACGTCGATCTCTCCAAGAACCTCGTGACCGACGACATCCTCGCTTCCCTCGTGCGCCTGGCAGAGCAGGTCGGCGTTGCCGATCGCTTCGCGCGGATGCTCGAAGGCCGCCACATCAACACCACCGAGGGCCGCGCGGTGCTGCACACCGCGCTGCGCAGGCCCGCGGATGCCTCGCCCGAGCTGGTCGTCGACGGCCAGCATGTCGACCACGACGTGCACGAGGTGCTCGACCGCATCGCCGCATTCGCTGATCGGGTGCGGTCAGGACAGTTCACCGGCGTGACCGGCAAGAAGGTCGCGACCGTGGTCAACATCGGGATCGGCGGTTCCGACCTCGGTCCGGTGATGGTCTACGAGGCCCTCAAGCCTTACGCGGATGCCGGCATCGAGGCTCGCTTCATCTCCAACATCGACCCCACCGACCTCGCGCAGAAGACGTCCGGGCTCGACCCCGAGACCACGCTCTTCATCGTCGCGTCCAAGACGTTCACCACGCTCGAGACGCTGACAAACGCACGCCTCGCTCGAGACTGGCTGTGGGAGGGGCTGCAGGCATCCGGTGCCATCGGCGGCGACGAGCAGAGCAGAAAGGATGCCGTCGCCCACCACTTCATCGCCGTCTCGACGGCGCTCGACAAGGTCGCCGAGTTCGGCATCGACACCGACAACGCGTTCGGCTTCTGGGACTGGGTCGGCGGGCGGTACTCGGTCGACTCCGCAATCGGCACGTCGCTGGCGATAGTGCTCGGACCGCAGAACTTCGCCGACTTCCTCGCCGGGTTCCACGCCGTCGACGAGCATGTCGCATCCACTCCGCTGGAGCGGAACGTGCCGGTGCTGATGGGGCTGCTGAACGTCTGGTACTCGAACCTGCTCGGCGCGCAGTCGCACGCCGTGCTGCCGTACTCGCAGCTGCTGCACCGCTTCCCGGCCTACCTGCAGCAGCTCACCATGGAGTCGAACGGCAAGTCCGTTCGGTGGGATGGTTCCCCTGTCACGACCACGACCGGCGAGGTCTTCTGGGGGGAGCCAGGCACCAACGGGCAGCACGCGTTCTACCAGCTGATCCACCAGGGCACCCGCCTCATCCCGGCGGACTTCATCGCATTCGCCGACCCGGCGTATCCGCTCAAGGACGGCGACCGCGACGTGCACGGGCTGTTCCTGGCGAACTTCCTGGCGCAGACGAAGGCGCTCGCGTTCGGCAAGACGGCCGAAGAGGTCGAGGCGGAGGGCACCACCGGAGCACTCGTCGCCGCGCGCACGTTCCCCGGGAACCGGCCGACGACATCCATCATGGGTGCGGCGCTCACGCCGAAGGTGCTCGGCGAACTGATCGCGCTGTACGAGCACATCACTTTCACGCAGGGCGTGGTGTGGGGCATCAACTCGTTCGATCAGTGGGGCGTCGAGCTCGGCAAGCAACTCGCCCTGCAGATCGCTCCGGCGATCGAGGGCGACGAGGCGGCGATCGAGGCACAGGATGCCTCCACCCGGGCGCTCCTGGACTACTACCACCAGCACCGGTCCGGTCAGTAACACGGTGTCGCCGGCGTCGCGCGGCTGCGGCGCCGGCCCTACCGTTGTCCCCATGGCAGAGGAGAACAACGGCAAGGTCTGGTTCATCACGGGCACCTCGCGCGGCTTCGGACGCGCTTGGGCGGAAGCAGCGCTCGAGCGCGGTGACCGGGTCGCGGCGACAGCGCGCGACGTGGCATCCCTCGACGATCTCGTCGAGAAGTACGGCGATCGGCTACTGCCCGTGCAGCTCGATGTCACCGACCGGGAGGCGGACTTCGCCGCGGTGAGAGCCGCGCACGAACGCTTCGGACGGCTCGACGTCGTCGTCAACAACGCGGGATACGGGCACTTCGGCTTCATCGAAGAGGTGACGGAAGACGAGGCACGCGCGCAGCTGGAGACCAACGTCTTCGGCGCGCTCTGGGTGACGCAGGCCGCGCTGCCGTATCTGCGCGCGCAGGGCAGCGGCCACATCATCCAGGTCTCGTCGATCGGCGGGATCACCGCCTTCCCGCTCGTCGGCATCTACAACGCGTCGAAGTGGGCTCTCGAAGGCTTCAGCCAGGCGCTCGCGCAGGAGGTGGCATCCTTCGGCATCCACGTCACGCTCGTCGAGCCTGCGGCGTTCGCCACCGACTGGGCGGGATCGTCGTCGAAGCACTCGGCAGAGTCGCCTGACTACGCCGACGTGCATCGCGCCGTGGCCGAGAGCCGCAAGCAGCGCAACTCGACGCCCGGCGACGCGGAGGCATCGGCCGCGGCCATCCTCAAGGTCGTCGACGCCGAGGAGCCGCCGTTGCGTGTCTTCTTCGGGTCCGGTCCGCTCGCCCTGGCGAAGGCCGACTACGCGGCCCGGATCGCAACGTGGGAGGAGTGGCAGCCGGTCGCCGAGCTCGCGCAGGGGTGACGCCGGGCGCTCGCCACTGAATCATCACGGACGGGCCGAGACTTTGACGCGAAAGCGTGGGTCTCGGCCCGTTTCGTGCATTTTCGATCGGTCGGCGGACGGCTCTTGCGCTGAGGTTGCCCGCGAGATACTTTTTGAACGTGTTCAAAAATGACAATACGGCTGGGGTAGATAAGCCGAGCTCGGACGCGAACGGACGCAAGTCGAAGTCGGCACGTACGAGAGCGAGCATCCGTGAGACGGCGCTGCGCTCGTTTCGGGAGAACGGCTTCGATGCCACCACAATGCGGCAGGTCGCGGACGAGGCGGGCGTCTCGCTCGGCAACGCGTATTACTACTTCCCGACGAAGAACCACCTCGTGCAGGAGTTGTACGTGGAGGTGCAGGAGGCGCATCGGGCATCCGTGGAGCCGCTGCTGGCGACATCGACCGACCTCGTGGAGCGGCTGGGGATCGTGTACCGGCAGGGTCTTGCGCAACTGGCGCCCTTCCACGAGTTCGCGCCCGGATTCCTCAGCGCGATGATCTCGCCGAAGTCGCCGCTCAACCCGTTGTCGGCGGAATCGATGCCCGCCAGGGAGATCACCATCGGCCTGTTCCGCGAAGCGATCACCGGGGCGAAGAGCCGGCTGCCGGTCGAGTTCGAAGAGCGGATGCCCGCAGCGCTTTGGCTGAGCTACCTGCTGCTGAGCCTGTACTGGTCCTACGACCACTCTGCCAGTCAGCGGCGCACCGAGCGGCTGCTCGATCAGGGGCTGCGCCTGCTTCGTGTCGCACTCCCGGCGATCCGGATGCCGTTCCTCCGTGCTCCGCTGCGGTCCGTACTCGACCTCGTCGCGGAGGCGGGACTGTGAACGCCATGGCGGTGCGCTACGGCGCATGGTCACCGCGGACAGCGGACCTCCCGAAGGCGTTCACGTTCGGCGAGTTCTCGCGTGGTGCGCTCACGGCGTTCCTCGTGTTCCAGCCGATGGGCATGGTCATCGCGCTCGTCAGCGGGGCGATCGTGCCGTGGGGTCTTCCTCCCGGGTCTACGAGCAACATCTGGGCGGCAGCGGTGTCTTCCGCGGCGATCGGCTTGATATTCGGCGCTGTCTACGGCCTGCCTTTCAGCGTCGCTGCGCTCCTTGTCGGAGCTCCCCTCGCCTATCTGCTCGGACTGTCTCTTCGTCGAGTGCGAGCCGACGCGGTTCACCTCATGGCGTTCGCGCTTTTCGGACTGGTGCTTGGTGCCCTGACGACGACGGCCGCCGACATGACAATGGGTGCGATCGGCGGTTCGGGGCTCCAGTTGCCCGACCTGGGCGAAGTGCAGGCTCACTACGCCGCCTTCGAGTGTGCGTCGGGGGTCGCGGTGACACTTGGCCGTCTCGTTGCATTGCGGAAGGCGAGGAAAGGGGATGCGGTCCTCCTCGGACTTCGCCACATGGCGGAGGGGCTCGAATGACTACGGTGCCTGCGCATCCTGCTCTGACATCGCCTCGCACCGCGGAGCAGCCGCTCGCGTTCACGGCCAACGAGTTCACGGCCGGAGTGTTCTGGGCCGTGCTGTGGTTCCAGCCGATGGCCGCGGCGATCACACTGGTGATCGGGCTCATCGTCAACCCTGCGACCGCGTTCGTCATGATGCTCATTGGCGGGCTTGTCGGTCTGCCCCTGAGCATCGCCGCTGCCCTCGTCGGAGCTCCACTGGCGTTCTGCATCGGCCGTGCACTCAGCGGCGAGCGGAGAGACCGCGTTCACCTTGCGGTGTTCAGCGCCTACGGCATAGCCGTCGGGTTGTTCACGATGGATGTGGTCGGCCTCGTTCTCTGGGGGAATCCCGTCGCCGCTGTGGTGCTCCTGCCTTACGCACTAGCCGTCGGAGTCGCAGTGCCCCTCGGCTGGTGGAAGACATCGCGCAGCGCGCTGGCGGCCGACACGGATGGGCGAACTGTTCCGCTCTCGTCGAACTCGCCGAGCACCGCCGGTTCATGACTCAGGAGAAAAGCTAGTGGTCATCAGCGGCACTGGCGACAACATGCAGACTGTCGGGATAGAGCTGCGCGATCGTCCTGAGCCTCGAACGACCGCGGCGGGCGCGTCAGCCCTGCGCGCGACGCGGTTCGCGCCCGCGGCCCGTCCCACCGTTCGGACGCACGACGTCGCCAACGCGGTAACCGGTACGAGCGGGTGCTGCACCGCCGCGGCGCGAGGACTGCCCGGCCGACTGCTGCCCACCACGGCTCGACGATTGGCCGCCGCGGGACGACTGCCCCGCCGCTTGCTGGCCGCGCGTGGGCTGCGCCCCTCGACCTGCACCGGCATGACCGCCACGTGCCGACTGGCTGCCGCCCGCCTGCTGCGTGCGGGCATCCGCTCCGCCCGACCCGCGGCCGCGACGACGGCCGCCGCGGGAGGCGTCGAGCGCCTCGGCTACCGTGCGGCTGCCGCCCTTGGCCGCGCGCTGCGGTCGCTGCTGTGCAGCCTTCGGCGCCGGCTTCACGTAGGGAGCCACCTCGCCCACGAGACGCGCCACCTCGGGCGACGTCGCCGTCACGGGCAGGGGGGTCGCCGCGATGGCGGCCTTGCGCAGCACGACGCGCAGGTCGTCCTTCTGCGTGGGCAACGCGATCGTGACGACGTCTCCGGTGGCACCGGCGCGGGCCGTGCGCCCGGAGCGGTGCAGATACGCCTTGTGCTCCGCCGGCGGGTCCACGTGCACCACGAGCTCGACGTCGTCGACGTGAACGCCGCGGGCTGCGACATCCGTCGCCACCAGCACCCGCACGCTGCCGTCGCCGAACGCGGCGAGGTTGCGGTCGCGTTGCGGCTGCGACAGGTTGCCGTGCAGATCGACGGCGGGGATGCCCGACTCGGTGAGCTTCTTGGCCAGTCGCTTGGCGTGGTGCTTGGTGCGCATGAACAGGATGCTGCGCCCCTTGCCGGATGCGAGCGCCTGCACGAGATCATTCTTCGACTCGACGCTGTCGACCTCGAATACATGGTGCGTCATGCGGTCGACGTGGCTTGTCTCGTCGTCCACCGAGTGCAGCACGGGGGAGTGCAGGAACCGCTTCACGAGCTTGTCCACGCCGTTGTCGAGCGTGGCCGAGAACAGCAGCCGCTGACCGGATGCCGGCGTCTTGTCGAGGATGCGCGTCACCACGGGAAGGAACCCGAGGTCGGCCATGTGGTCGGCCTCATCGAGCACGGTGACCTCGACGGCGTCGAGCGAGACGAAGCCCTGCTTCATCAGGTCTTCGAGACGGCCGGGGCAGGCGACGAGTATGTCCACGCCCGCTCGCAGCGCATCCACCTGCCGCTTCTGGTTGACGCCGCCGAACACAGTGGTGGTCGTCAGGCTGTAGGCGGCGGCAAGCGGCTCGAGTGCGGTCGCGATCTGCGTGGCGAGCTCGCGCGTGGGGGCGAGCACGAGGGCGAGCGGATGCCCGGCCCTGCGCTTGCCGCCGGCGAGCGTCGTGCCGAGTCGCGCGGCGATGGGCAGCGCGAAGGCGATCGTCTTGCCGGATCCGGTCTTGCCGCGGCCGAGCACGTCGCGCCCGGCGAGCGTGTCGGGAAGCGTGTCGGCCTGGATCGGGAACGCCTCGACCTTTCCGTCGCGTTCGAGCACGGCTACGAGGGGCGCGGGTACGCCGAGGTCGGAGAAGGAAGTCATGGGGTGCCTTTCGGGCAGCCGTCGTGGCGCGCACGACGGAAGTGTGGCGAAGGCGCCGGGTGGCGCATCCGTTCGCCGTGAGAAGGAATCGAAAAAGCGAGGGTGCCGGCGTGCGGTGTGCACGGGCTGTCTCGCGAGCTGATGCGCTCTGACGACGCAGGCGTGTCCCGACAGCGGGAACGCAAGAGCCACCAGCGTATCAGGCTTACGCGTGCTGTAACGCCGAGAGTGCACACCCACCCCGAGACTGCGGTCATTACCCGACGTCTCGGGCGGGGCATGCAGTCTCGCGGGCGCGAAGCGGGGCACGGCCACTAAACTGGTCGATCCTGACTGCGAACCGGGGGGACGCGTGCACGAATCGGAACTCGTTCGCGAACGCCGCGTCGTCGCCGACCTCTACGCCCGGCTCGACGCACTCCGCGAGGACACCGTGCAACGTCTGGCAGCCGTCCGCAGGCAGAGCGCGGGCGGCACGCATCAGGCACGTGGCGAACGGGATGCCTACGCACGGCTCTACGAGGACCGCATCCTGCAACTGCGCGAGGTCGAACCCCGTCTCGTGTTCGGCCGGCTGCAGCTGGAGGCATCCGGTTCTTCCGAGGAACCAGAGTCCGACGACCCGCTTCGCGACCCGCGGCTCCGCTACGTCGGGCGCACCGGACTGCGCGACGACGACGAGCACACCGTTCTGCTGGACTGGCGTGCCCCGCAGGCCAGCGCGTTCTACCAGGCGACCGCCGCGAATCCGCTCGGCGTCGCCGCACGGCGGCGGCTGACCATGCGCGACCGCAACGTGCTGCGGGTGGACGACGAGGTGTTCGACTCCCGCCTGCTCGAGCAGCCGGGAACCCGGCCAGACGAGGTCTCCGGCGACGCCGCCCTGATGGCGGCGCTGATATCGCAGCGCACCGGACGCATGAACGACATCGTCGCGACGATCCAGGCCGAGCAGGACCGCATCATCCGTTCCGAGCTGCGTGACGCTCTCGTGGTGCAGGGTGGTCCCGGCACCGGGAAGACCGCGGTGGCGCTGCACCGCGCCGCATACCTGCTGTACGCGCACCGGCAGAAGCTGCAAGGCTCCGGCGTGCTCGTCGTCGGGCCGACGCACGCGTTCCTCACCTACATCGAGGAGGTGCTCCCGTCGCTCGGCGAGTCCGGCGTGGTGATGCAGAGCCTCGGCGAGTTGTTCCCCGGGGTCTCCGCCGACACGGATGACCCGCCCGCCACGGCCCAGCTCAAAGGCTCCAAACAGCTGGTGAACCTGATCCACAGAGCCGTCGAGTCGCGCCAGCGGGTGCCGGGGGAGGCATCCGTCGTCGAGGTAGACAACGAGCGGCTCATGGTCGAGCCGGCGCTCATCGCGGATGCGCTACGGCGCGCCCAGCGCACCGGCAAGCCGCACAACGAGGCGCGGGTGACGTTCGTCAAGCACGCGCTGACGGCGCTCACCGCCCGGCTCGCCGAGCAGTTGCGCAAGAAGGGGCAGACGCTCGACGAGGAGGACCTCGCCGTGCTGCGCGAAGACGTGCGCACGAGCTACGACGTGCGCGTTCTGCTCAACACGGCGTGGCTGCCGCTGACGCCGCAGAAGCTGCTCGCCGACCTGTACGCGCGCCCGCAGTGGCTGGCGGAGCTGACGCCGAGGTGGAGCACCGAGAAGCGTGCGTTGCTGCGGCGGCCACGGGATGCCCCGTTCACGATCAGCGACATCCCGCTGCTCGACGAGGCGGCCGAGGTGCTGGGCGAGGCCGCCGACGTGCGTGACCAGGCGCAGCGGCAGGCCGCGAAGGAGCAGCGCAAGCGCGACCTCCGCGTGGCCCGGGCGGCGATCGCGGATGCCGGTGCCGAGTCGTTCGTCACCGCGGAGCAGCTGGTCGACCAGGCCGCAGGCCAAGGCGACGGACTCACGACCGCCGAGCGGGCGGCATCCGATCGCACCTGGGCGTACGGGCACGTCGTCGTCGACGAGGCGCAGGAACTCAGCCCCATGCAGTGGCGCCTTCTGGTGCGACGCTGCCCGATGAAGTCGTTCACGATCGTGGGCGACATCGCGCAGTCGTCGTCGGCGAGTGGAGGACGCAGCTGGGCGGATGCCGTCGGCCCGCTCTTCAAGAACCACTGGCGTCTCGAGGAGCTCACCGTCAACTACCGCACGCCGGCGCAGATCGCGCGGCAGGCGGAGGCGTTCGCCCGCTCGCACGGGCTGCCGATCACGCCCGCCCGGGCCGTGCGCGAGGGCGACTGGCCGGTGCGTGAGGTGATAGCCCCCGCCGTTCAGGTCGCGAATTCGGTCGTTTACGGCCCGTCGAAACGGCAGACTTCGCGACCTGAAGCGGAGGTCGTGGGTGCGACGGTCGAGGCCGTTGCGCACGACCGGGGCATCGACGACACCGGGACCCTGGCCGTCATCGTGCCGGTCGCGCTCGCCGACGAGGTGGCGGATGCCGTCTCCCGTCGCTTCGGAGCGGATGCCGGTCGCGGCGCATCCGGACTGGTGAAGCCGATCGTCGTGCTGACTGCGCAGGACGCGAAGGGCCTCGAGTTCGACGCCGTCGTGATCGCGGACCCCGACGCGCTGGTCGCGGAGTCGCCGCGCGGGGCATCCGCTCTCTACGTCGCGATGACGCGGCCGACGCAGCGGCTCACCCTCGTGCGTCCCGCGGACTAGCGCCGCCCTCGGCACGCTGGTTCTCGCCGCGGTCCTGCGTCCCGCCCGGGGCACGCCGCCTCGGGTGGACGAAAAGCATCAGCAGCCCAGCGGCCGCGAGGCATGCGCCAAGGAACAGGAAGGCGAGAGTCGACCCGGTGCCGCCGACGAGCCATCCGACGACGACCGGGCCGACGAAGCCGCCGAGTCCGCCGATGGCGTTGACGGCACCCATGCCGGTGCCCGCGATGTTCTCCGGCACGACCTCCGGGATGAGTGCGAAGTACGGCCCGTACGGCGCGTACAGGAGGCCGGTGGCGACGATCAGCAGGATGAACGCCGGCAGGAAGTTGCCGATCCCGATGAGGAACGAGAAGTAGAAGACGACCGCGCCGGCGAGCAGGCATCCGAGAACCAGCCAACGTCGCTGATGGGTGCGGTCCGAGACCCACGACGCGATGATCATGAGCACCGTCGCGAGAGCGTATGGAATCGCGGTGAGCACTCCGGTGGCGCCGATGCCGGCGCCGGACATCGACTTGAGCACGGTGGGCAACCAGAACACGACGCCGTACACGCCGATGCTCCACAGTCCGTACTGGATCGCGAGAAGGATGACCCGCGGCGACTTGAGCGCCGACCACTGCTTGGCAGGCGGCTCGCCCCGCGTTTCGTCGTCCAGGCGTCGCCGCAGCTCCTCCCGCTCGGCATCGTGGAGCCAGTCGGCGTCGGACGGCCGGTCGTCGACGAGGTAGCGGAAGATGAAGGCCCACACGATGGCCGGCAGCCCCTCGATGATGAACATCCAGCGCCAGTTCGTGGCCTGGATGATGTAGCCGGAGAGTGCGGACATCCAGAGCAGCGTGACCGGATGCCCGAGGATCATGAACGAGTCGGCTCGCCCTCGCTCCGCATCGCTGAACCAGTGCATCAGGAACACCAGCAGTGCGGGGATCACGGTCGCTTCGACAACGCCGAGCAGGAAGCGGTCCACCAGCAGGAGCGGGTAGTTCGGGATGACGCCCTGGGCTGCCGCGAAGAGTCCCCAGAGGATGAGCGACCAGAACAGCAGCCGTTTCGCGCTGCGCTTCTCGGCGAACGCGGCAGCCGGCACCTGGAAGATGAAGTAGCCGAGGAAGAAGAGGCCACCGAGGAGCCCGGCCTGAAAGCTCGAGATGTTCAGGTCGTGCTGCAGCCCGCCCGCAGCGCCGATCGAGTAGTTGCCTCGATCGAGATAGGCGAAGCTGTACGTGACGAAGACGATCGGCAGAAGTCGCCGCCAGCGCTGCGAAGTGGAGAAGGATGCCGTCTCCCCGGCCGTTGTGCTCACGTAACGCCTCTACCCGATCGCAGGCAGCGCTAATCGTCTGCCGATCCACCCGGGCCGGCGCCGCTACCATGGCCGGGTGAAGACGCCCCTGAGTCCCGACGAACCCACCCAGCAGCGTTACGAGGTGCGCTTCGACTGGGGCCGCGAAGGGCTGCGCAGCATCGCGCAGACCGCTGGCGTCATCGTCGTGATCGACGCCATCTCGTTCACCACGACGGTGCAGATGGGCGTCGCGCTCGGGCTTCAGGTGCAGCCGTACGCGGGGCTGCGACACGAGGCAGAAGCAGCGGATGCCGCCGGCGAGTTCCCGGATGCCCGCCTCGCCGGTCGCCGTGGCTCGCCGGGGGTCTCGCTGTCACCGTCCAGCATGACGGAGCGGAACGTCGCCGACTTCGGTGCCGACCGCGCCGTCGTGCCGTCGCTGAACGGATCCCGCCTCACGACGCTCGCTGCCGGATTCGGGGTGCCCGTGCTCGCGGCCAGCCTGCGCAACCGCACCGCGGTCGCCCGCTGGATCCTCGACTACCAGGAGCGCATAGGCCGCCGCACCATGGTTGCCGTGGTGGCCGCCGGTGAGACGCGCACCGACGAGACTGTGCGGTTCGCCGTCGAAGACCTCCTCACCGCCGGTGGCGTGATCGACGCCCTCGGCAAGGTGGGCATCGACGCGTGCTCCCCCGAGGCCGCGGCGGCGTGCGCCGCGTACACGGGACTCGAGCGAGGCATCCGTCACATGTTCACGGCATCCGTGAGCGGCGGCGAGCTGCTGAAAGACGACCAGGGCGAGGACATCGCCGTGGCCTACCAGACGGATGTCTCCTCCGTCGTCCCGGTACTCGTCGGTGGCGTCTTCATGGATGCCTCACCGCGGGAAGTCGCGGTCAGTGCCGCAGGCTGAGGCTGCTCGCCTCGGGCTCGCTGAATCCCTGTCCGACCTGGTCGTTATTCCCGCCGGCGACGGCAGATTCGGCCAGGAAAGCTTCGACGACGTGAATGTCCATTCCGAATGTGTCGTCCTCCCCGTGCATGGTCGCCTTACCTTCCGTCACGCTCCACGCTCGCACCGACGCTGACATCGACGCCCTGTTCAGGATCGCTGCAGACCTGAGCACGTGGGAGGAACGGAACCGGTCGGCGCCGGCGCCGCTGACCCGGAGCGCATACAGCATCGCGTAGAGCTCGAGTTCTCCACCGGACCGGGCATCGGGCGGACTATCCACAGAAGGCGAGACAGCCGGAGCGGGGGACCGCGGCATGGGACCAGGATCGACCCCATGAGTTCCCATAATCCTTCCGCCCTTCGTGAGCGCGTGCTCGATGGCGACGACGACCTGACCTCTTTGTTGAATTTCCTGCTCCTCCGCGCCAATCGTCGCCAGATGTGGCTGCTCTTCCTCGACAACCGACGACGCCTCGGCGACCCGATCATGCCTATGGACGACTATCCCGAAAACCCGGATGACATCGTGTCGACGGACGATCTGGGCGAGCTGCCGCACGCCGGGCTGCTCATGCATCGCGCAGAGATGATTCGAGGTGTCTCGAACAATGCGGCCATCGTGCTCGTCTGGGAACGTCTGGGTCCCAGATCGATCGATGTAAGCACTGCGACTTGGGCCCGGTCGATGGCTCAGGCGGCTCGACAGTTGGGCGCACCGCTCCGGGCGCAGTTCCTGTTGCACAACAGCGGCATCCGCCAGCTGTACCCGGATGACTATGTCGGCTAGCACATGGACCAGCGCTACACTGGTTCACATGGCTACGACGCGGAACATCACCCTAGCGTTGCCGGCAGATCTCATCCGGCGAGCAAAGATCTACGCGGCCGCCCACGACACCTCGATCTCCGCTCTAGTAGCCGACGTCCTGGCCAACCGTGTGGAGTTGGAAGACGACTACGACGAGGCATGGGCTCGCGAGTTCGAACTGATGCGAAGCGGTATGTATCGCATCGGCGACGTGACGTGGACCCGGGATGAGTTGCACGAGCGAGTCTGAGGAGCTGTCGGTGAGTGATTCGCAGCGTGCGTTCTTCGATACGAACGTTCTGGTCTATGCGTATGGCGAAACCGACGACGATCGTCACGGTCGGGCAGCGGAACTCTTCGAGGCGGCCATCCGAACCAGGTCTGCGGTTCTCAGCACGCAGGTGTTGCTCGAGTTCTACGTGACGCTCACGCAGAAGATCAAAAGCCCGGCTCCTTTGTCCGCGGTGGCCGCGAGAGAACGACTGCAACTTCTCTCTCGCGGTCCCGTGCATTCACCTCTTCCGGAAGATGTCGTGGCCGCGGCCGCGATAGCCGACGAGTCGCGGATCTCGGTGTGGGACGCGATGATCATCCGCAGCGCCTCACGGATGCAGTGCCCCGTGCTGTGGACAGAGGACTTGAACCACGGCCAGATCATCACGGGCGTCGAGATCCGCAATCCCTTCCGCTGACTCGCACCACCGGTGAGCTGCACGCGCGCTTTTCCGTCGCGTCGAGGGCGATCGGGGGCTCCTTCATCGGAACCGATCGAACCGCGGATGACCTCTTCTGTGGCGGCGCGAAGCTGATTCTGTGACCGTCGTCACGCGGAGCCCTGGGAAGCCTTTCCTGACCAGTCGATCGAGGCGAAGATCGCCTTGCCGTCCTTGTCGAAGCCGGTGATCTCGCCATCCACCTGCACCGGAACCGGCGCCTCGGAGAAGACGATTCCGGAGCTGCCGTCGTCTGCGGTGTAGTCGGCGAGGAACGTCGCCGACCCGTTCGTCGTGGTCGTGACCGGCCAGCCGTGCCCGTCCCACGGGCCGATGTCGAAGACGGGAGCCGAGGCGAGCGTCCACTTCAGGTTCGAGAGGTGCAGATCCGGATACGTGTTGTTCAGGTAGAAGCTGCACCCTGTCGGCGTCAGGGTGGGTTGGGCGATGCACCCCGCGACCCATCCGTTGACGGCGTCGTTCGCGGCGTGCTGACCGGCGTTGGTGAACGTCGCCTCGAGCACGACGACGCCCTTGCCCGACGAGGCTGCCGTTGAGTTCAGGTCGGTGATGGTGGTGCTCTTGTCCGCGACCGTGTAATTCGCGGTGCTGGGCAGCGAGACGTCGTAATGACCGGGCAGAGCATCCAGCTCCATGTCGCTGTGCGAGCCGACGGTCGTGCCGTTCACAGTGACGCCGTCCGAGGCCGGTGCCCCTACCGCGATCTTCACTGTCGGGAGCTTGATCGGCTCGAGCTTCCACTTCGTGAAGAAAAGCATGTCGGTGCCGCTGTTCTTCAGCCGGAGCACCTCGCTGTAGCGGCTCGTGCCCTGCCGGTACTTGACAGTCACTATCGCTTCACTGCCCGCCGTGCGCGCGGGTTCGATCGAGTAACCCGTCACATGCTGGCTGGTCTTGGAGTAGACCTTCTGCGTCACTAGGGGGCTGCGGGTGTCGATGTTCCCGGCCTTCACGGCCGCCTTCACGTCGCCCTTCACGAGCGCGTCGAGGTACGGCTTCACCGCCGCCTGCGGTGTGTGAGAGGCGGTCTCGACGGATGCCCACACCACCCCCGCGATGATCAGCACGACGATCGCGGCGCCGCCCGCGATCAACCAGGTGAGCACGCGGGATCGCTTGGGCTTGGCCGCCGCTTCAGCGGTCGCCTGCTCGCTCGGGTACTGCTGGGTCGGGTACTGCTGCGTCGGGTACTGCTGCGTCGGCTGCTGGCCCGCCCCGTACTCCGGCGGTGGTCCGTACTGTGGTGGCTCGGTTGGTGCGGGCCAGGATGCCGGATCGGCCTGGGATGCCATCGGCTCAGCGTTAGCGGGTCTGGTCGGGGATGCCGCCGGCTCGGTTTGCGGCGAGGTCTCGGCGCCTTCCGTCGCATCGTCGGGCGGGACTGGTCCGGTCATCAGGTGCTCCGTAGTACGAAGGGCGGCGTGCGCCGTGGCGAGCACAGCCTATCTGCGCAGCGGAGCATCGCAAGAGCAGGGTAGACCGCGGTGTCGCCCGAGGGCGACCGGCGCGCGTCGGGCGGGAATGGCATCCGCTCTCATCGTGTTGCCCACGACAGCGTCGCGAACGCCAGAAGCGTGCTCGCGAGGAAGGATGATCACCGTGAAAGCCGTCGTGAACGACACCGTCATCGCCGAGGCTCCGGTCGAAGAACTGATCAAGATCGAGGGCAACTGGTACTTCCCGCCGTCGAGCGTCAAGTCCGAGTTGCTGGAGACGAGTCCCACTCCCTACACCTGTCCCTGGAAGGGCGAGTGCCAGTACTTCACGGTCAACGCCGGCGGCCAGCACCTGCAGGACCGCGCGTGGAGCTACCCGCACCCGTACCCCACGGCGTTCGATCGGGTGGGCAAGGACTTCAGCGACTACGTGGCGTTCTGGAAAGAGGTTCAGGTCGTCGAGTGATCCTCTCCCGGCTCAGTCCGGGACGATCACGGCGCGCGTGCCCGACGCGCCCGCGGCGGTCCAGGCATCCGCGATCCTGCTGAGCGGGAACACCGAGGTCGGCACGTCGACGGTGCCGGCGGCGATGAGCCCGAGGTAGACCGGGACTTCGCGCATGAGCACCGCCATCGAACTGCTGCCGGCGCCCGAACCGCTGATTCGGATGCGCGTGCTGCGCAGCAGCGCGGAGGGCACGGATGCCTCTGCACCGGCCAGCGAGCCGATCTGCACATACACGACGTCGCCCTCGTCTTCGTCGAGACCTCGGCGTGCGAGCGCGTCGAACGTCGCCTCTGCCGGTGCGCCCCACACGAAGTCGAGCACGATCGACGGACTCACGCCGCTGAGCGCGGACCGGATGTTCGTTGCATCCGTCTCGCTTTCCCCGGTGAGTCGCACCGTCTCGGCTCCGAGCCCGGTCACGGTGCGCAGCCGATTCTCGTCGCGGCCGGCCCCGATCACCCGGGTCGCGCCCAACGCGAGCGCGTTCTTCACTGAAAGGACGCCGGCTGTGCCCGTCACTCCCAGCACCAGGACGGTGCCCAGCCCCCTGCCACGTCCGGCCGAGTCCAGTTCGCTCTTGCGCGCGGTGAGGGGCATCCACGAGGAGAGCCCGGGGTTCATTCCACCGGCCACCTGCACCGGGTCGGCGCCATGCGGCAGAGCCATGCGCATCCGGACGGGAACGGACATCCGTTCCGCAATGGTGCCGAACGGCGGCGTGACAAAGCCGGTGTAGGCGAGGGTG
The DNA here is from genome assembly GCF_054780115.1 of Humibacter ginsengiterrae. Lineage (NCBI taxonomy): Bacteria > Bacillati > Actinomycetota > Actinomycetes > Micrococcales > Microbacteriaceae > Humibacter > Humibacter ginsengiterrae. The sequence continues at coordinate 25,098 of NZ_BAAGWY010000004.1, read as the reverse complement.
TCGTCGGTCATACGGGCAACGGCGTCGACGCCGGGAATCGATGGCCAGATCCCGTGCGATCCGTAGTGCCGGCCAGCGGCGAGCGATCGCACAACCGGGTGGATGCCGGCCGCCACCAGCGAGACGATCTCGTGCCCCTCGTCGGCTTTCGGCTCGTCGAAGTCCGCATACCGCGGAGCCGCGCCGGCGGATTCGATCACTGCTGCCTTCATCAGGCTCTCCTTAACTTTGTTAAGGGTTAGCGTTCCTTAACAACGTTAAACTGTCAAGCGCGCAATGAGAGCGCCCGGCAGGAGGTCGCAGGATGGCGAAGGGTCTGACGAGGGCGGCCATCGTGAACGCAGCGCTCCGCCTGCTCGACAAGGTGGGCATGGAGGGCATGACCGTGCGCGCGCTCGCCGCCGAACTCGGCGTCAAGGCCCCTGCGCTCTACTGGCACGTGCGCGACAAGGCGGAGCTGCTCGACGAGATGGCCACGCAGGTGTGGCGCGAGATCGTCGATGAGCTTGCGGGAGCGCCGGCTGATGCGGCATGGGACGTCGGCCTGCGGCGTTTCGCCGAGGTGCTGCGTGCGGCGCTGCTGCGCCACAGGGACGGCGCCAAGGCGTTCAGCGGCACCTACCTTACGGACGCCGACGTGCTCGCCTCGCAGGAGGAGGGCATGCGCAGCTGGGCAGCACAGGGCTTCACCGTTGCCGACACCGTGCGTGCGTTCACGCTCACCAGCAGCTTCGTCGTCGGCTTCTGCATCGAGGAGCAGGCCGTGTTGCAAGCGGATGGCCGCCAGCAGTACGACCCGAAGGCGCGAGCCGAGCGCGTGGGTGCAGCGGAGCATCCACTCGTGGCAGAAGCGGGGGAGTCGCTCTTCGGCGATCGGGATGCGCAGTTCGCCTCGCTCGTGGACGTAATCGTGGAGGCCGTAGGCCGATTCCGTGCGAAGGGGGCGGGCGGCCCCCAACGCTAGCCGTCGAGCGCGCGCCGCGGCCGGCGGGTCACGCCATCAGCCGACGAGGCGCGCCACCTCGCCGACTCGCCCGAAGTATGCCGCGAGGTTGGGCTCGGAGCGCGGCGGCAGCAGCACGACGTGCTGCACACCGGCCGCCGCGAAACGGCGGACCCCCGCAGCCACCTCGTCGACCGTGCCGGTGAGCACTCGCTGGGCGACGTCCTCCGGAACGTCGCCATCCCAGTCCGCGACGAGGCTGTCGAGTGCGTTCGGCCCGAACGCGGCCGCAGCATACGCGACGATGTCCGGATCGCCGGCGCGGCCGGCATCCGCTCGCCCTGCGCGCAACTCGGCGACGGCATGCGCGACCTCGTCGATGGTGTGGCGGCTGTCGAGCACGACGCCGTCGGCCACCTCGCCGGCGAGCCGCAGCGTCTTGGGGCCTTCCGCCGCGGCGAGGACGGGTGGCACCTCGGCGGGCGGCCAGTCGAGGCGCACCGCATCGAGCGCCACGTAGCGCCCCTCGGTCGTCACGGTCTCGCCTGCCAGGAGCGCCCGAAGTGCCGAGACCTGCTCACGCATCAGCGTCAAGGGCGACGCGACGCGGGCGCCGACCTGCGCCATCCAGGATTGGACGCCGTGTCCTACGCCGGGCAGAAAACGGCCGGGGAACATCCTGGCGATCGTGGTGATCTCCATCGCCGTGACGGCGACGTTGCGGAGGGGCATCGGTGCGATGCCGATGCCTACTTTCAGTCGGGACGTGACCGCGAGTGCGGCGGAGACGGACGCGAAGGCCGACTCGCGAAAACAGTCCTCCCACAGCCACAACTCGGCGACACCGGAGCGCTCGGCTGCGCGCGCGGCATCCGGCAGCGCCTCCGGCGGGTATGGATACGGACTGAAGATCGCGCCGACGCTGGTCATACCGCGACTCTGGCACGTACCTCCGACGCAGGCGAGGACGAGGCCGCAACTTGTGGACGCCTCTGGTCGCCTCGCCGGCCCCGAACGACAACCAGCGTCCACAGTTAGGGTCGCCTCGGGTCGGCCCGGGCAGTTCGGGTCGGGTCAGTATCGGGGTAGGTTGCGGCTCAGAGCCCGGCGGCAGCGGCGTGCCGCGCCCGGTGCGCACGCACCTTCGCCCGGTTCCCGCAGCGCTGCATCGAGCACCAGCGACGGTTGCGGCTGCGCGAGACGTCGAGGTAGACGAGCGGGCAGTCCTCTGCACCGCACGAGCGGATTCGCTCCCGCGCCTCCTCCCCGCCGAAGACCGCGACCGCGTCGCGGGCGATCGCCGACAAGGCCTGCGTCGCCCTCGGCCGGGAGCGGCCCGCCTGTCTGCTGCCTCCGGCGAGGGCCGGCGGCAGGTCGGGCGTGGAGGCGTAGAGGTTGACGACATCCACGTCGCGACCTGTGAACGGATGCCCGTGCAGCGCCGCGTAGGCGAGGTTCGAGATCGCCTCCCGCAGGGTGAGCGCATCGCGGAGCTCGTGGTCTGCGCAGGTCGCGTCGATGGCGGGAAACCGGTCGTGCAGCCAGGCAGCGAGGTCGTCGGGCGTGCGCAGCCGCTCCCACGGCTCGTTCGGCACGCGATCGCCGTCCCCAGGGGCAGCCATGCCGCCGGTGTAGGCGAAGTCGAGGCACAGGCATCCGGAATCGAACCACCAGTGCACCCCGTCAGCGGAGTCGAACCACTGGCCGGTCTCGCCGACCCGCGCTCCATTCAGAGGCCGAGCCACCGGGCTCTCCGTTGTCGTTCCTGTCATCTTTGAGGGGTCATCCGATCCGCTTGCGGGGGCTGAACCATCTTGCCGTGTTCGCGCCAGCCTCCGTGGCCACGACGCCGGAACCGCATCGCACCGTACGGCGTTCCCCTTCGCTCTGCGTCAAATGCCCGCGACGAGCCGGATGCCTGCGGCGATCTCCGAAAGGAGGAACCCCGGGATGTGGCCCGCCGGGTACGGGTCGAGAAACGTTCGGTCGACGGGGCCGAGTTGTGAGACGAGAGCCACGGAGGGTTTGTCGAGTCCTGATGCCTCCTCGGGAATGAGAACATTGCCGGGGAACTTCGCGAGCCGGGCGTTGGAGGTAAGAGGCACGACCAGTGCGGTCTGAATGGCAGAGGCGAGCAGCCAGTCCTCCTGGACGATCACGGCCGGACGGACTTTTGCGGGCTCCGAGCCGCGTGGCTCGCCGAAGTCCACCCACACGACGTCGCCTCTGCGAATCACCAGTCCGTCTCCTCGCGCAGCAGGCGCTCGGACTCTCGAACGAACAACCCGGCTTCGGAGGGCTGTCCTGCCTGCTCGATCGCTGCATTTGCCAACGCCGTCAACTCGGACTCGCCCTCGAGGGCATCGGCATAGTGCTGCCCTGCGATCCGGAAGAACTCGGATCGGTTCAGTCCGTGACGCGCGGCCACCCGTTCGAATCGGTGGAAGTCGTCTTCCGGAAGCGAGATCGCGGTCTTCATCCCTTCAGTATGAATTGTTATACCCACCTTCGCTCCCATTGGATGAGGAACTCGTGCGAGAACCGGCGCGAGCACTTCGCGCACGACATCGTGCGGGTCGGCCTGCGGTACCGGTAGTGCACGTGGCCGCGCGGGCAGCGGCCCACCCAGGGCGCGAGGTCTTGTGCGACCGGCTTGTCGAGCGTGCGCTCGCCGACGTAGCCGAGGTCGCGCGCGATGGCCCGCCAGCGCTGCCCGTGCCCGGCCGCCGGTCCGGCAAGAGCGTGCGCCACCTCGTGCAGCAGAACCTGGTGGATCTCGTCGTCGTCGAACCGGGCGGCGAGGTAGCGCGAGACGGTGATGCGCTTCGTGGAGTGGTTGCACTGACCGCCGCGGGTCTTCGCGTTGTCGAAGCCGAAGGTCCAGGCATCCGTGTCGAGGTGCATCGCGATCAGCGCCTCGGCCCACCTGCGTACCTTTACCAGTTCTGCCACCCTACGAGGCTAACGACGACGTGCGACCGAGGCCGTCGCGCGCGGAGGTGCTGTGCACGCGCCTGCTTGCCCGCAGGGTGGGGAGGGAAAGCGTGGATGTCATGCGCGACCCTGGCGAACCGTGAGACGGCGGGCAGAATGAAAGGGATGCGCGCGATCGACATCAACTGCGACCTCGGCGAATCGTTCGGCGCCTGGACGATGGGCGACGACGAGGCGATGCTCGACGTCGTCTCCAGTGCCAACATCGCCTGCGGGTTCCACGGCGGCGACCCCGCGACCATGCTCGCGACCTGCCGGGCAGCCCGGGATCGCGGCGTCGCGATCGGTGCCCACGTGTCGTACCGGGACCTGGCGGGCTTCGGCCGCCGCTTCGTCGACGTGGCGCCCTCCGACCTGCACGCCGACGTGCTGTACCAGCTGAGCGCGCTCGCCGGCATGGCGGAATCCGCCGGAGCGCAGGTGCGCTACGTCAAGCCGCACGGCGCGCTGTACAACCGCATCGCGACCGATGAGCAGCAGGCGACAGCGGTGGCGGATGCCGTGGCATCCTTCCCCGCGGAGCTGCCGGTGCTCGGGCTTCCGCACAGCGCGATCGAGCGGGCGTGCGAGGCCCGCGGAGTGCCGTTCGTGCGCGAGGCGTTCATCGACCGGGCGTATCTCGGCGACGGCACGCTCGTGCCGCGCAGCCGGGAGGGATCGGTGCTCTCAGTCGACGACGGGATCGCGGAGCGCGCCGTCCGCATGGCCTCCGACGGCGTCGTGCAGACGATCGACGGAGAGACGATCGAGCTCGACGCGGCGTCGCTGTGCGTGCACGGTGACAGCCCGGATGCCGTCGCCATGGCGATCGCCGTGCGGGAGGCGCTGGCCGAGGCGGGCGTCCGGATCGAGGCGTTCGCGTGAACGGACAGGCACCGCTGCCTCCGTACACCATCCACCGGCTGGGGGACCGCGCGCTGCTCGTCGACCTGCCCGATCTTCACGCCGTGCTCGCGCTACGCGACCTCCTGTCGCAGGCGCGCCGCTCCGGCGTCGACGACATCGTGCCCGCCGCGCGAACTCTGGCCGTGCTCTTCGACCCGAAACGCCTCTCGGCCGACGCCGCCCGCACCTGGCTCGACCGGATGCTCGAGCGGATGCCCGCAGAAGCCGGTGCCGCGAGCGCGTCGCGGGACGACGCCGAGTCCGTCGTCGTCGATGTCGTGTATGACGGCGAGGACCTCGACGAGGTCGCAGCGCTCGTCGGCATCACGACCGACAAGCTCGTGCGCCGGCACACGGATGCCACGTGGCGCGTCGCCTTCTCCGGTTTCGCGCCGGGGTTCGGCTACCTCGTGACCGACGACGAGTGGTTCGATGTGCCGCGTCGTTCCAGCCCGCGCACACGCGTTCCCTCCGGAGCGGTCGGCCTCGCCGGAGGATTCAGCGGAGCCTATCCCCGGGAGGGCCCCGGCGGCTGGCAACTGATCGGACGAACGGATGCGCCGCTCTGGCGCCCGGACAGCAACCGTCCCGCGCTCCTTATTCCGGGAACGACGGTGAGGTTCCGCGCGGTCGAGGTGTCCGGCCGCCCGGTCCCGTCGGAGGCGGAGTCACTGGAGACCGCCTCCTCGGACGCCGCTCCCTCGGACGCGACGGACGGCACACCCGCCACCGCTCGGACGGCCGGCCGGAAAACGCACGATCGGCCGCCTGGGGAATCGCTTTCGGAAGCGGCGGATCGTGCGTTTTCCGGCGGATCGTTCGATGGTGATCTCCGGGCAACCGCAACGAGTCCAGCAACCCCCGACCCCGCCGTGACGGTGCTGCAGTCCGGCCCGCAGCTCCTCATCGAAGACCTCGGCCGCCCGGCTTCCGCGTCGATCGGCGCCGGCCGCTCTGGCGCACTCGATCGCGGAGCACTCCGGCTGGGCAACCGCCTGATCGGCAACGCCGAGTCAGCCGCGGGGCTGGAGGCGGTCGTCGGCGCGGGGTTGCGATTCGAGCGGCCGACGTGGTTCGCCGTGACCGGGGCGAGGGGTGCGCTGACGCTGGGCGGGCATCCGATCGAGCCGGATGCCGCCTGGCGTGCTGAACCCGGCGAGGTGCTCGAGCTCGGCACCGCCGAACACGGCCTGAGGTATGTGGTCGCCCTGCGCGGCGGCATCGCGGTGCCGCACGAGCTGGGCTCGGCCTCGAGCGACATCGGCGCGCGGCTCGGACCGGCTCCCCTCACCGACGGTGACCCGATCGCACTGGCGGACGACGTCGCGGGCGGCATCCCCGCAGTGGATGCGCTCACCGTGTGGTCGCCGCCGGACGACGAGGTGGATGTGCACGTCGTGGCGGGACCCCGGCAGGACTGGTTCACACGGGAATCCGTCGTCGCGTTCTACGAGACCGGCTGGCAGGTCACGCAGGACTCCAACCGTGTCGGCGCGCGCCTGCACGCGGACGGCGTGATGTTGCAGCGATCCGACGACCCGGCCCATCCCTCGGAACTGCCGAGCGAGCCGATGGTGCCCGGAGCGATCCAGGTGCCGCCGTCGGGCGAGCCGACCGTGCTGCTTGCCGACGGCCCCGTCACCGGCGGATACCCGGTGATCGCCGTCGTCGCGGATGCCGACCTCGACCTCTTCGCGCAACTCCGGCCAGGCCAGCGCGTGCGCTTTCGCCACAGTCGCCCTTACTGAGCGCAACCGGCTAGTCGCCTCACCCCTTCAGCTGGAACACGCTCCGCCCGGGCAGCGGGGACGCGACGGCCGTCGCATCCGTCACAACTTGCGCCCCCGCGACGAACTGCCGCAGCTCCTCGCCCGCGACCGCCTTCGCCGGATGCGGTCCGCTCGCCAGCAGGCGGGGCAGCCAGTCCAGCGGCAGGGCGGCGTTCGAACCGACGAGCACGATGTTGCCGAACCTTTTGCCTTTCAGCACCTGCGTCTCGGCCAGCGCGGCGACGTGCTCGACGACGGAGGCGACGGTGGATGCCTGCCCGCGCGCGAACGAGAGCGGCGGTCCGTCGGCGACGTTGACGAGCACCACGCCGTCCGGCGCGAGCAGCGACACCGCCTCCCGGTAGAACTCCACGCTGGTCACGTGGGCGGGATTGCGCGCTCCGCTGAAGATGTCCACGATGAGCAAGTCGACCGTTCCGCGCAGCCCGGCGGGCAGCTTTCGGACGACCTCGCGGGCATCCCCGTGCCGCACCCTGATCTGTGCGGACCTCGGCAGCGGCAGCTCGGACCGCACGAACTCGACGAGGTCGCTCTCCAGCTCGATGACCTGCTGGCGCGATCCGGGCCGGGTCGCCGCGATGTACCTGGGCAGCGTCATCGCGCCGGCGCCGAGGTGCACGGCGGTGATCGGCTCGCCCGGCTCGTGCAGCAGGTCGATCACGTTTCCCATGCGCTGCACGTACTCGAAGAACAACCGGGTCGGGTCGTCGAGATCCACGTGCGACTGCGGCGTGCCATCCACCACCAGCTGATAGGAGCCGGGAACCCACCTGTCGGGCTCGATCACGGCGCGCAAGCCGCTGTTCTTCAAGACGACCGAATGATGCTCCTGCACCCCTTCAGGATAGGGACCGGCCCTCCACCCGATCTCCACCCGCATCTCCACCCGTGGTTTGTGGGCAGAGCACGCGCACGAAATGAGAGTGGATGCATGACCATTTCCCTGCAGCTCGTCACCAACGCGATCCTCATCGTCGCCCTCGTCGCCTTCGTCGGCTACCGCCAGATGACCTGGCGGGCCGTGGATCCGGGACGCATGTGGCGCATGCCGGCGATCCTCGGGATCGTGGGAGTCGTCACGCTCGGCAGCATGACGAAGATGAATGCCCTGACCGGCACCGACATCGCCGTGCTGTTCGGCGAGCTCGTCATCTCGCTCGCGCTGGGAGCAGCGATGGGGGCGATCGCGAGGTTCCGTCCGATGACGGCCGATGGCATCCGTCTCTACCGTGAGGTGCACGCGAACGACCGTCGACCGAGCTTCGCGCCCGTGACCCTGGAGACCCGCACCGGATGGCTCGGCATCGCGCTCTGGATCGCGCTCATCGCCGTGCGCATCGGCATCGACGCCCTGGCAAGCATGGCCGGTTCGCATCTTGCCGCTTCAACCGGTGTGATCCTGCTCATGGTCGCCGCGAACCGCCTCGCCCGGGTCGGCGTCATCCTGTACCGCGCAGCACGCGTCCCCGCGGAGCCCGTGCGGGTCTGAGCTGTCTGGCGCGCCGCGCGAGCGGCGGCGCGCCGCGGTTGGCTTGGTGGATGGTTGCGTTTGTCGCGGCGTACACGCCGCCGCGACGCGGAGCGTGTTGCGTTGCCGAGGTGCGCGCAAGCGGCATCCACTCGAAAACAGGCAGGAAGGCGCTTACCTCGGCGTAACAGGCAGAATCTGCCTGTTACGCCGAGGTTTGCCTGTGTAGGCAGCTGCAGGGCGCGGGCGCCCGTGCCGAAGCGTGCGGCAGGATGGGCCACGGATGGCCACGCGCGGGAAGGAGCGAACGTGTTCGAGACGGCACCCGGTGTCCCGCTCCGCCGCACACCGTTCGGCATCGCCCTCAACGCCCTGGGCATCGTGGTGGTCGTCGCCTATCTCGTGCCCGAGTTCTTCGGCGGCAAGATCCCTCTGCCGGAGTTGACGGTGCCGCTCGCTCTGATCTCGGTGCTGGCCTGGATCTGCGTGCTCGTGGTGCCGTTCCACTGGTTCGTGGTCGCGCGTGTGCTCTTCCTGGTGATGGTCGTCGCGGGCGCGCTCGCCGCGTGGCCGACGAACGGCCTGCTCATCGTTCCCGTCATCTCGGGCGTGATGCAGTCGGGCGGCCTGGAGCATCCTCCCTGGACCAGCTACACCTACGCACTAATCGCCGCCGGATGCGTTGTCGTGGTTCCCGTCGCCGTCGCTGTCAGCGGCGGCAAAGGGGTCACGGTCGAGGGCATCCTGTCGCTGGAGTTCGCCGTGCTGGTCGCTCTGCTCGCCGGCATCAACCGCCGGCAAGCGCGGGCCAGGCAGGTGGCCGCCGCCGAGCTCGCCGAGCGCACCGCCGCCATGCGCGAGGAGCAGGCCAAAGCGTCGGCGCTCGCCGCACGCCAGTCGCTCGCACGGGACATGCACGACGTGCTGGCGCACAGCCTGGGCGGCCTGGTGATCCAGCTCGACGCGGTCGAGGCCCAGCTCGAGGCGGGAAAGACGGATGCCGCACTCACCCGCCTGCACGACGCCCGTTCGATGGCGGCCTCCGGCCTGGCCGAGGCGCGGCGTGCCGTGGAGGCGCTGCGCACGCCGACGGATGCGCGTGACTCCGTCTCCTCCGCCGATCTCGCCGCCCAGCTGATCGACCTCGTCGACGCCCACGAGCGGCTCGGAGGCCGCATCGACTTCGAGCAGCTCGGCACTCCGGTCGACGTGCCGGAGCGCATCGCGACCGCGCTGCGGCGTGCTCTGCAGGAGTCGCTGAGCAACGCGCGCAAGCACGCGCCCGGTGAGCCGGTGCAACTGCGCATCACGTGGCATCCGGACCGGGTGGCGCTCGAGGTCGCGAACGCCGTCGCCGTATCGGCGGACGCAACCCGTCCGGGCGTGGAGCTTGCGACCACCGGATCCGGCAACGGGCTGCTCGGCATGCGGGAGCGGTTCGCCGAGCTGCCAGGCGGCACGGTCGAGACCGGCGTGCACGACGGAAGGTTCGAGGTGCGCGCTGAGGCCGCACTCGTGGCGGGAGGAGCCGCATGAGCACATCGCGTGGCGATGACGGCATCGGAAACGGACGGAACGGCCGCGATGGCGGCGAGCCGCGCATCCGCGTGATCGTGGCCGACGACCAGGCCATCGTGCGGGACGGCCTGGTGACCGTGCTCGACCTGCTCCCCGACATCGAGGTGGTCGGCGAGGCGGCCGATGGCGCCCAAGCCGTCGCGCTGGTGGGGGAGCGGCATCCGGACGTCGCGCTCATGGACCTGCGGATGCCCGTGCTCGATGGATCCGCCGCCACCGCCCGCATCACCGCCGAGCATCCGGGCACCGCGGTGCTCGTTCTGACGACGTTCGCGGACGATGCATCCGTCATGGGTGCGCTGCGGGCCGGTGCCCGCGGGTACCTCACGAAGGATGCCTCGCGCGCCGAGGTCGCGGCCGCCGTGCGCTCCGTCGCCCGCGGGCAGACGACGCTGTCCGGAGAGGTCGGTGCGCGGCTGATCGGCGGCCTGACCGGGTCGGTACCGGAGCCCGCGTCGCCGGGAGCGCCGCTCGAGGGCCCGACGCATCCATCGGCTGCTCGCCCGGGCGCCCTTCAGCCGCCTCGTACGGGCGCGTTGCCGGCGGACGAGCTGCGCAGGCGGCATCCGCAGCTCACGGCACGCGAGGCCGAGGTGCTGGAGCTGGTCGGCCAGGGCATGAGCAACCCGGAGATCGCCGGCCGGCTCTACGTGAGCATCGCCACGGTGAAGACCCACATCAACTCGATCTTCGCCAAGCTCGACCTGCGAGACCGAGCCCAGGCGATCGCCCTGGTTCGCCCATGAGCGGCGGGTAGATGCGCCCCGGAAGCGCCCCTACAGCGGAATAAACGGCTGCCCCGGGGCGCTTATACCCCTGAATCCGAAATCGGTCAAGAAAAAACTGGACACGGCGCGTCGCATTGACGTATAGTTGTTCTTTGCGCTCCCACACTCATGCCTTCATATTGCGGTCGGCTCTGCGTGTCTTCCGGTGTGTGCATGGGCTGGGTCTTTCGGTGGTGGAACCCGGGGCTTCTGCGAGAGCAGGGTTACGGGTCTACGACGCGCGGGACCGGTCAGATAGAGCACAACGGCAGGGCACCACTGTAACGGGAGTCTTCGTCCACACCACAACCTGACCGACAGTCACCCGCGGTCCCTTCCCCGGGACCCCATGGAGGTTATTTCCTTGGCTGCTGCGCGCAACGCATCTTCCACCACCACTCCCAAGAACGGACGAAACCACTCTCGTCTTTCGTTCGCCAAGATCACCGACACCCTCACCGTTCCGGATCTCCTCGCCCTGCAGACGGAGAGCTTCGACTGGCTGGTCGGAAGCGACGCGTGGAAGGCTCGCGTCGCCGAAGCCGAGGCCCAAGGCCGCCAGGATCTGCCCGGCAACAGCGGTCTGGAGGAGATCTTCGAGGAGATCTCCCCGATCGAAGACCTCAGCGAGACCATGCAGCTGAGCTTCACGAACCCCTTCCTGGAGGAGAAGAAGTACTCCATCGACGAGTGCAAGGAGAAAGGCAAGACCTACTCCGCGCCGCTCTACGTCGAGGCGGAGTTCATGAACCACATCACCGGTGAGATCAAGACTCAGACGGTGTTCATGGGCGACTTCCCGCTGATGACGGAGAAGGGCACGTTCATCATCAACGGCACCGAGCGTGTCGTCGTGTCGCAGCTGGTCCGCAGCCCCGGCGTGTACTTCGAGCGCACCGCGGAGAAGACGTCCGACAAGGACATCTACTCGGCCCGCATCATCCCGAGCCGTGGCGCATGGCTCGAGTTCGAGATCGACAAGCGCGACCAGGTCGGCGTGCGCATCGACCGCAAGCGCAAGCAGTCCGTGACCGTCTTCCTCAAGGCGCTCGGCCTGACCAGCGAGGAGATCCTCGAGGAGTTCAAGGGCTTCACGTCCATCGAGCTCACGCTGGAGAAAGACACCATCCTCACCAAGGAGGAGGCGCTCAAGGACATCTACCGCAAGCTGCGTCCGGGTGAGCAGGTGGCAGCGGAGGCCGCTCGTGCCCTGCTCGACAACTACTACTTCAACCCGAAGCGCTACGACCTCGCCAAGGTCGGCCGGTACAAGATCAACCGCAAGCTCGGCCTCGAGGCCCCGCTTTCCGACTCGGTGCTGACCAACGCGGACATCATCAAGACCATCAAGTACCTGGTGGCCCTGCACGACCCGACCGCGCCCGGCGTGAAGCAGCTCGGCGAGAACGTGTACGCGATCGACGGCACCCGCGGCGGCAAGAGCGCGGACATCCGCCTGGATGTCGACGACATCGACCACTTCGGCAACCGCCGCATCCGTGCGGTCGGCGAGCTCATCCAGAACCAGGTGCGCACCGGCCTCAGCCGCATGGAGCGCGTGGTTCGCGAGCGCATGACCACGCAGGACATCGAGGCGATCACGCCGCAGACCCTGATCAACGTGCGTCCGGTCGTGGCTGCGATCAAGGAGTTCTTCGGAACCAGCCAGCTGTCGCAGTTCATGGACCAGAACAACCCGCTCGCTGGCCTGACCCACAAGCGCCGCCTGTCGGCGCTGGGCCCCGGTGGTCTGTCCCGCGACCGTGCGGGCGTCGAGGTGCGCGACGTGCACCCTTCGCACTACGGCCGCATGTGCCCGATCGAGACGCCTGAAGGCCCGAACATCGGTCTGATCGGCTCGCTGGCATCCTTCGCCCGCATCAACTCGTTCGGGTTCATCGAGACGCCCTACCGCAAGGTCGTGGGCGGCAAGGTCACCGACCAGATCGACTACCTGACCGCGTTCGAAGAGGACGACTTCATCGTCGCCCAGGCCAACGCTCCGCTGAAGGCCGACGGCCACTTCGCAGAAGATCGCGTTCTGGCCCGCCAGAAGGGCGGCGAGGTCGACCTCGTTCCCGCCGACCAGATCGGCTACATGGATGTCTCGCCGCGCCAGATGGTGTCGGTCGGCACCTCGCTGATCCCGTTCCTCGAGCACGACGACGCGAACCGCGCCCTGATGGGTGCGAACATGCAGCGCCAGGCCGTGCCGCTGCTGCGCAGCGAGTCGCCGAACGTCGGAACGGGCATGGAGGGTTACGCGGCCATCGACGCCGGCGACGTGCTCACGGCGGAGAAGTCCGGCGTGGTCGCGGAGGTCTCGGCGGATGCCGTCACCATCCAGCTCGACGAGGGCGGAACGCAGACCTACTACCTGCGCAAGTTCGACCGCTCCAACCAGGGCACGAGCTACAACCACCGGGTCATCGTGAACGCCGGCGAGCGCATCGAGGCCGGCGAGGTCATCGCAGACGGTCCCGCGACCGAGGACGGCGAGCTCGCGCTCGGCAAGAACCTGCTCGTGGCGTTCATGCCGTGGGAGGGCTACAACTACGAAGACGCGATCATCCTCAGCCAGAACCTGGTGAAGGACGACACCCTCTCCTCGATCCACATCGAGGAGTACGAGGTGGATGCCCGCGACACCAAGCTCGGCAAGGAAGAGATCACGCGCGACCTGCCGAACGTGAGCCAGGAGCTGCTGGCCGACCTCGACGAGCGCGGCATCATCCGCATCGGCGCCGAGGTTCGCCCCGGCGACATCCTGGTGGGCAAGGTCACGCCGAAGGGCGAGACCGAGCTCTCCGCCGAGGAGCGCCTGCTCCGTGCGATCTTCAACGAGAAGAGCCGCGAGGTTCGTGACACCTCGCTGAAGGTGCCGCACGGTGAAGAGGGCACGGTCATCGGTGTCAAGGTGTTCGACGCCGTCGACGGCGACGACGAGCTCGGTTCGGGTGTGAACCAGCGCGTCGCGGTGTTCATCGCTCAGAAGCGCAAGATCACCGCGGGCGACAAGCTCGCCGGCCGCCACGGCAACAAGGGCGTCATCTCGCGCATCCTGCCGGTGGAAGACATGCCGTTCCTCGCGGACGGCACCCCGGTCGACGTCATCCTCAACCCGCTCGGTGTTCCCGGCCGCATGAACTTCGGCCAGGTTCTGGAGATCCACCTCGGATGGGCCGCCAAGCAGGGCTGGAAGGTCGAGGGCAACCCGGAGTGGGCTGCTCGCCTGCCCGAGATCGCTCGTGAGGCCGCGCCGAACACGAAGGTGGCGACGCCGGTGTTCGACGGTGCGCTGGAGGAGGAGATCGCAGGTCTGCTCGACTCCACGCTGCCGAACCGCGACGGGGAGCGCCTGATCGACCACACCGGTAAGACGCAGCTCTTCGACGGCCGCTCCGGCGAGCCGTTCCCGGAGCCGATCTCGGTGGGCTACATGTACATCCTGAAGCTGCACCACCTGGTCGACGACAAGATCCACGCCCGCTCGACCGGACCGTACTCGATGATCACCCAGCAGCCGCTCGGTGGTAAGGCGCAGTTCGGTGGTCAGCGCTTCGGCGAGATGGAGGTGTGGGCCCTCGAGGCGTACGGCGCCGCCTACGCGCTGCAGGAGCTGCTCACCGTCAAGTCCGACGACATCCTGGGCCGCGTGAAGGTGTACGAGGCCATCGTCAAGGGCGAGAACATCCAGGAGCCGGGCATCCCGGAGTCCTTCAAGGTTCTCATCAAGGAGATGCAGTCGCTGTGCCTGAACGTCGAGGTGCTCTCGGCCGACGGCACCCCGGTGAGCCTGCGCGACACGGATGACGAGGCATACCGTGCCGCCGAAGAGCTCGGCATCAACCTGTCCAGCCACTTCGAGTCGTCGTCGATCGACGAGATCTGAAGCCAGCCAGACCCTTACTGACGAACTTTCTACTAGGAGAGAAATTGCTCGACGCAACAACTTTTGACGAGCTGCGTATCGGCCTGGCCACGGCAGACGACATCCGTCGCTGGTCCCACGGTGAGGTCAAGAAGCCCGAGACGATCAATTACCGCACCCTGAAGCCGGAGAAGGACGGTCTGTTCGGTGAGCAGATCTTCGGTCCGTCCCGCGACTGGGAGTGCGCGTGCGGCAAGTACAAGCGCGTGCGCTTCAAGGGCATCGTCTGCGAGCGCTGCGGCGTGGAGGTCACCAAGTCCTCCGTGCGCCGTGAGCGCATGGGCCACATCGAACTCGCCGCCCCCGTGACGCACATCTGGTACTTCAAGGGTGTGCCGTCGCGCCTGGGCTACCTGCTCGACATGGCGCCGAAGGACCTCGAGAAGGTCATCTACTTCGCCGCCTACATGGTCATCGACGTCGACGAGAACGGTCGTCACGAAGACCTGCCGGGCCTGGAGAACGAGCTGCGCCTGGAGATCAAGGCGCTCACCGACCAGCGCGACGCCCGTGTGGCCGACCGCCTGGCCAAGCTCGAGAACGACCTCGCCGCGCTGGAAGAGGAGGGCGCGAAGGCCGACCAGAAGCGCCGTACCCGCGACGGCGCTGAGAAGGAGATGTCGCAGATCCGCAAGGGCTTCGACGAGGACATCGCGCGTCTCGAGCGCGTGTGGGAGTCATTCCGCACGCTCAAGGTGGGCGACCTCAAGCCCGAGGATGCCGACTTCAACGAGCTGCTCGACCGTTACGGCCTGTACTTCACGGCCTACATGGGTGCCGAGGCGATCAAGAAGCGCCTCGAGGCGTTCGACCTGGTCGCCGAAGCCGAAATGCTGCGCGATCAGATCGCGAACGGCAAGGGCCAGAAGAAGATCCGCGCGATCAAGCGGCTGCGTGTCGTCAGCTCGTTCCTGCAGACCGGCAACTCGCCGGCCGCCATGGTGCTCGATGTGGTTCCGGTCATCCCGCCGGAGCTGCGCCCGATGGTGCAGCTCGACGGTGGCCGCTTCGCCACGAGCGACCTGAACGACCTGTACCGTCGCGTGATCAACCGCAACAACCGTCTTCGTCGTCTGCTCGACCTCGGTGCCCCCGAGATCATCGTGAACAACGAGAAGCGCATGCTGCAGGAGGCCGTCGACGCGCTGTTCGACAACGGCCGCCGCGGTCGTCCCGTCACCGGCACCGGCAACCGCGCCCTGAAGTCCCTGAGCGACATGCTCAAGGGAAAACAGGGTCGCTTCCGCCAGAACCTGCTGGGCAAGCGCGTGGACTACTCGGGCCGTTCGGTCATCATCGTCGGCCCGCAGCTCAAGCTGCACCAGTGCGGTCTGCCGAAGGACATGGCGCTCGAGCTGTTCAAGCCGTTCGTCATCAAGCGGCTGATCGACCTGCAGCACGCGCAGAACATCAAGGCCGCCAAGCGCATGGTGGAGCGCGCGAACCCGCAGGTGTGGGACGTGCTCGAGGAGATCATCCGTGAGCGCCCTGTTCTGCTGAACCGTGCGCCGACGCTGCACCGTCTGGGCATCCAGGCGTTCGAGCCGCAGCTCGTGGAGGGCAAGGCCATCCAGCTTCACCCGCTCGTCTGCGCCGCGTTCAACGCGGACTTCGACGGTGACCAGATGGCCGTGCACCTGCCGCTGTCGGTGGAGGCGCAGGCCGAGGCGCGCATCCTGATGCTCGCGTCGAACAACATCCTGAAGCCGTCCGACGGTCGCCCGGTGACCTTGCCCGCACAGGACATGATCATCGGTCTGCACCACCTGACGACGATCAGGGAAGGCGCAGAGGGCGAGGGCCGCGCGTTCTCGTCGGTGTCCGAGGCGATCCTCGCCAAGGACCAGGGCTCGCTCGACCTGAACGCCAAGGTGCGCATCCGTCTCGAGAACCTCTACCTTGCGGAAGAGGATGCCCCCGAGGGCTTCGTGCAGGGCGGCACCGCGCTGCGCGAGACCACGCTCGGTCGCGCGATCTTCAACGAGACGCTGCCGGAGGACTACCCCTACGTGGAGGCGGTCGCCGACAAGGGCAAGCTGTCGTCGATCGTGAACGACCTGGCGGAGCGGTACCCGAAGGTGGAGGTCGCGGCAACGCTCGACCGCATCAAGGATGCCGGTTTCTACTGGGCAGCGCGCTCCGGTGTCACCGTCGCTCTCAGCGACATCGTGACGCCTCCGTCGAAGAAGGAGATCATCGCCTCCTACGAGAAGAAGGCGGCGAAGGTCCAGAGCGAGTACGAGAAGGGTCTCACCACCGAGGCCGAGCGACGTCAGGAGCTCATCAAGATCTGGACGGATGCCACCGACGAGGTCGCGAAGGCCATGCGCGAGAACTTCCCGGAGCACAACACCATCAACCGCATGGTGTCCTCCGGAGCTCGTGGTAACTGGCTGCAGGTGCGCAACATCGCCGGTATGCGAGGGCTGGTGAACAACCCGAAGGGTGAGATCATCCCGCGTCCGATCATCTCGAGCTACTCCGAGGGACTCTCGGTGGCCGAGTACTTCATCGCGACGCACGGTGCCCGCAAGGGTCTGGCCGACACCGCTCTGCGCACGGCCGACTCCGGCTACCTCACGCGTCGTCTGGTGGACGTCTCGCAGGACGTCATCATCCGCGAAGACGATTGCGGCACGACCAAGGGTCTCGACCTGAGGATCGGTGCGCGCGACTCCGAGGGTGTGCTCATCCGCGACGAGAACGCCGAGAACTCGGTGTTCGGTCGTAGCCTCGCCACCGACGTGGTGGACGAGAAGGGCACGGTCCTCGCCGAAGCCGGGTCGGATGTCGGTGACGTGCTCATCAACATGCTGATCGCGGCCGGTGTCGAGACGATCCGGGTGCGCTCCGTGCTCACCTGCGAGTCCGCCGTCGGTGTCTGCGCGGCGTGCTACGGCCGTTCGCTGGCCACGGGCAAGCTCGTGGACATCGGAGAGGCTGTCGGCATCATCGCGGCGCAGTCGATCGGTGAGCCGGGCACGCAGCTGACGATGCGTACGTTCCACACCGGTGGTTCGGCATCCGCGGACGACATCACGCAGGGTCTTCCCCGCGTGCAGGAGCTGTTCGAGGCGCGCACCCCGAAGGGTGCGTCCCCGATCGCCGAGGCCGCAGGCCGCGTGCGCATCGAGGACACCGAGAAGGCCCGTTACGTCGTGCTCACCCCCGACAACGGCGACGAGGAGCACCGCTACCAGGTGCTCAAGCGCTCGACGCTGCTCGTCGAGGACGGCGACCACGTGGAGCTCGGTCAGCAGTTCATCGTCGGCACGGTCGACCCGAAGGAGGTGCTGCGCGTGCGCGGCATCCGCGCGGTGCAGGAGCACCTCGTTGGCGGCGTGCAGGGCGTATACCGCTCGCAGGGTGTGCCGATCCACGACAAGCACATCGAGGTGATCGTGCGCCAGATGCTGCGCAAGGTCACCGTGGTCGACCACGGTGAGACCGACCTGCTGCCCGGTGAGTTCGTCGACCGGTCGAAGTACAACGCGATCAACCGCGCCGCGCTCGCCGAGGGCAAGAAGACGGCATCCGCCCGCCAGGAGGTCATGGGTATCACCAAGGCCTCGCTCGCAACGGAGTCGTGGCTGTCGGCCGCGTCGTTCCAGGAGACCACGCGTGTTCTCACGCAGGCCGCCATGGAGGGCAAGCGCGACCCGCTGATCGGTCTCAAGGAGAACGTGATCATCGGAAAGCTGATCCCGGCCGGCACCGGCCTGCCGCGTTACCGCAACGTGACGGTCGAGGCCACGGAGGAGGCGAAGGCGGAGCGTTACCCGAACCGCATCTTCACCGACGACACCGTGTTCAACGAGAACGACCTGAGCTTCGTCGACTTCGACAGCTTCAGCTCGGACGACTACACCCCGGGGACTTACAACTGATTGAGGTTTGGTGAAAGGCGAGCTCGCTCGCCTTTCACCAAACCGATTGAAGTTATGAGCCGCGAAGCGGCGATACAACTGACGAAGGTGAGAGCAAAGCGAGCTCGCTCGCCTTTCACCAAACCAATTGAAGTTGTGAGCGGCGAAGCCGCGACACAACCGACGTCCCTACGCAGGAGCCCCGCGCCGCAAGGTGCGGGGCTCCTGCGCATTTCGCCGCTCGTCGCCTCGAGACCGCGCGGTGCGCCTCGCGCAAGCCCTTGGCGCGCGCTGTTACCGTGACGAAAGCTGTCTGAGCGGCGAAAGCCGTGCACGGCGACAGCCGACCCAGCCCGCCACGCGGTGCGCCGCGTTCACACAACAGGGGGCACCATGAGCAACGACACACCGCAGGCACGAGGCGCCGACGAGCCGTCGGAGCCGACCGACCTGAACCGCGCATCCGATGACGTGACGCCGTCTGGCCACGAATCGGCGCACGCTCCCGCGGAGGACTCGGTCGAGGGAGTCCCGGCCGAAGAGGAGCCTCTCGTCACCGAGGAGCATCCCGCCGCGGGTGAGGCTCCCGTCGAGGCGGGAACCCCTCGCGAGGCTCCCGTCGAGGACGCTCCCGTTGCGGCTCCTGTAGCGGCGCGGCGTCCCGTCGATCAGCCGGCCCAGTCCTCCGTTGGCGACGACACGGCGGCGTTCGACGTGGTCCCCGATCAACACGACGAGGCGCGGCCGGACGAGCGAGCGGAACCCGTGATCCTGCCGCCCGAGCCGTCGGGAGAGACATCCGAACACCGGGCAGCAGGGTATGACGGTGAGCAGGCGGCGGAACAGGCGCCGGTGGCACCGGGGCCTGTGCCGTACGAAGAGACGGCATCCGCCGAGCAGGCGGGCACGACAGGGCTCGAGGGCGGGATCGCGGCGGCGACGGTGGCGGCGCCCACCCCGATGTACGTCACGGCTCCGACTCCGCCCAAGCGGCGCGGCAACCGGCTGATGGGCATCCTCATCGACATCGTCGCCACGGTCGCGTTCGCGGTGGTCTTCGCGCTCGTGAGCCTTGCGCTCATCGTGGCCAGCGGCCAGAAGGGCTCGATGGTCACGTGGGAGCACTTCCTGCAGACGGCCGCATTCTGGCTGCCGGTCGTGGTCTTCTTCCTCGCTGAGGCGCTCCTCATCACGATCGTCAACCGCGCCGGATGGTGGGCGCACGTACTCGGATCGTTCTTCGTCGGCGTCGTCGTCTACTTCGCCTACATGAGCGGCACGCTGCTCTCCGTCGACGTGTTGCACGTGTCTGCCTCCTTTGCCGGCCAGTTCCTCAGGACCATCGCGGTCAGCCCGACCGCGATCTTCGCCGGTGTCATCGCGCGCGAGGCATCCCTCTGGTTCGGTGCCTGGATCGCGGCCCGCGGCCGACGGATCCGCGCGGCTAACCTGGAGGCACAGCGCGAGTACGACAGGCGGATCGCCGCCGGGCCCACCACGAGCCCGGGAGCCTGAACCGCACGCGCAACGCCGGCTCCACGTTCGATGAGCGTGGACCAGCGCGTGCGTGAGCGCCGCCGAATCGCCGAAGCGCAGCATCCGCCATGGAATTCCGTCGATACGCCGCCACCCTCGCCTTCTTCGCGACGGTGCTGTACGTCGCGCTGTTGATCGCCGCGCTCGGCGTACTCAGCGTGATGCTCAATCGCGACGTGATCGAGAACGCGGATGCCGGCCTGTACGCCGGTCCGATCGCCTGCGGGGTCGCTTCCGCTGTCGTCTTCGCGGTGCTGATGGTGCGAGCGCTCCGGGTGCCGCGTCACGCGCACGACATCGCGATCGGTGTCGCGCTGCTGAGCGGCGCGGGATCTTACGTCGGCTATGCGGTCGCCGGCGCGATGGTCGTGGGAGTCACGGACCCGTTCCAGTTCCTGCCGTTCGTCGTCGAGCAGCTGATCGGACCGTTCGCGGCGGCCGCAGGCATCCTCTCCCTCGTCGTCGTGCTCCTGGACATGATCGTGCTGTCGTCGCGCATCGACGAGCGCGGCCGTCCACGTTGGCCGTGGGAGAAGCGCGACCGCTGAACGGCTGCACGCCACCGTTCCGCTGTCGCAAATTGCGGGTTGGTGGCGGGCGCACCCGCAATTTGCGACAGCGGAAGCGTGAGGCGATGCGCTTCGGATGCCTGTGGAGGGCTCGCGCGGGAGAAGGCCGGTTTCGGGCAGGGTGCGGGCATGCAGCCGTCGCCGATTCCCTCCGAGCTCGGACCGTCGTTCACCGCCAAGCAAGCCCGGGATGCCGGGGTTTCAGCGTCCAGGTTGAGGGCCCGGGACCTGCAGGCCCCGTTTCACGGCGTGCGTGTGAGGCCGCCGACGGAAGAGGGACCGCAGAAGAACGACGAGGACGACCCGGACGTCGTGAAGGAACATCCGATCATCGCCCTTGCTCGTCAATACGCGCTCCGGATGACCGAGCACGAGTTCTTCAGTCACCTCACGGCGGCTATCATCTGGGGTCTGCCGCTTCCGCCTGCGATCGAGAACACGAGCGCGCTCGACGTCAGCGTGTTCGCGCCGTTACGAGCGTCCCGTGGTCGAGGCGTCCACGGACACCAGGCGCGTAAGGGCAGCACGACCGTGCGGCGGCATCCGAAGACCGGCCTTCGGGTCTCGAGCCCGGTCTCGACCTGGGCGGCCGTGGCGCCGATGCTCGAGCATCCGTACGATGTCGTCGCCATGGCGGATGCCATTGTCCGCGTGCCGCGGGCACCCGGTGCGTTTGCCCGACCGCTTTCCCGACCGCTCGGCACGATCGCCGAACTGGATGCCTGTGTACGGGCCGGCCGCCGCGTCGGAGTCTCAACGCTTCGCGATGCGCTTCCGTTGGTACGGCTGGGCGCTTCATCGCGGCCCGAGACCTGGACGCGCCTCACGCTGATGGATGCCGGCCTGCCGATGCCGACGCTCGATCACGACGTCTTCGACGAGTACGGAATGTTCCTGGCGTGCGTCGACATGGCCTACCCGGAACTCAGGATCGCCATCGAATACGAGGGCGATCACCATCGCAGCGATGCGCAGCAATGGGCCAAGGACGTCGACCGGTACGACGCCCTGACCGCACACGGGTGGCGGGTCATCCGCGTGACGAAGCGGCTCCTGTTCGATCACCCCCAGGAATTGGTGCGCCGCGTCCGGACGGCCATCGACGCTCGCTGACTCCCCACTACCCCCCGCGCTCCACCGGATGGTGTTCGTGCCCCATTCCGCTGTCGCAAATTGCGGGTCCGCCCGGGGAACACCCGCAATTTGCGACCACCGAATCCCATGCACACAGCGTGATTGCAGCGAGGGTACTTGATCTGTTATAGTACTGGCCATGCAAGAAGACTCGCAGGCATCCGCGGCGTTCACCGCCGACCTGCTGCGCGGCCACACCGACACGATCGTGCTCGGCGTGCTGCGTGGCGGCGACGGGTACGGCTACGAGATCCACAAGGCGATCCGCGACGCCACCGGCGGCGAGTACGAGATCAAGGAAGCGACGCTCTATGCGAGCTTCCGTCGCCTCACCAAAGACGGACTCATCGAGCCGTACTGGGGTGACGAGACGCAGGGCGGCCGCCGCAAGTACTACCGCATCACCGACGCCGGCCGTGCCGTGTACCGACGAAACGTCGAGGACTGGCTGAAGACGCAGGCGATCATCAACACACTTCTGAACCTGAAAGGGGGCCGCTCATGAGCGGCAGCGACAACACGTCTGCCGGTGGGGAACTGGATGCCCGCCTCAACGAGGCGTTCCGGCGCCTTCCCGACACAGACGACCTGCGCGACCTGAAAGACGAGCTGCGCGCGAGCCTGGCCGCCCGCGTCGCGGAGTTGGAGGCATCCGGTGCCGGACCGATGGCGGCCGTGTCGACGGCATTCGCCGAGCTCGGTGACATCGAGCAGCTGGCCGCCGAGGTCGCCGGCGAGCCTGCAGGCCCCGCCGGCGGTGAGCCGGTGGGAGGTACCGCGTTCGCCGGAGACACAGCCGCACGTATGGCGGACGCCGACACGAAAGCCGGGGGAGCGGATGCCGCGACGGGCCACAGCACGTTCGAGCTGGTGCAGCGGCATCGCGTGCGTCCTCGTCCGGCGTTCGTCGTGCGCACGGTACTGCTCTCCGTGGTGGCCGCCGCGGGGCTCGCGCTCACCGTGCTGGCGGCGCTCGGCATCCTCGGCTGGCCGATCGGCGCGTCGGCAGTGGCCGCGATCGTGCTGCTGGCCGCCCCGATCGGCGTGATCGTGAGCGACGGCACGCATCAGGAGACCACGACGAACTACCCGGTGCCCGGCCGCCGCGCGATCGGGTACGGAGCATCCGCGTTCCTCGGGCTCGCCGGCCTCGCGCTCGGCGCGCTTTACGCCACTCACCTGGCGCAGTTGTGGCTGATCGTGATCGCGGCGCCCCTCGTGGTCGTCTCGATCGCCTGGTTCAGCTACCTCGGCGCGACGCAGACGAACCGCAAGAAGCCCTGGATGGCCAGGCTGCGCAGCGTCTACACGAACGAGCTCGACGGTGGCGACCGCTTCAGCAAAGACCCCGCGGCGGCCGCCCGGTTCGGCATCTACACGGTGGTGATCATGGTGGTCTCGGTCGCCGTGTTCGTCATCCTCAGCCTCACGGTCGGCTTCGTCTGGTCGTGGCTGGCGTTGGTGGCCGGGTTCGTCGTCTTCTTCCTCGTGCTGGCGCGGATGCTCTTCCCCGCCGGCCGCAACGAATCGAATGGAGCACACCATGAATGAGCGGATGTCCGCACACAGCACCGCCGGCACCCTGGCGGTGGACGCGGCCGGGCTCACGAAGACGTACCGCGGCGCGCACCGCACGCCCGTGCACGCGTTGCGCGGCCTGACGTTCCAGGTGCCCGCCGGCATCGTCTTCTCGATGCTCGGCCCGAACGGCGCAGGCAAGTCGACCACCACGAAGATCCTCACCACGCTGAGCCGCCCGAGCGGCGGATCCGCGCGCATCGACAGCATCGACGTGGTGCGCCACCCGGCCGAGGTGCGTCAGCACATCGGCTACGTCTCGCAGGGAGCGAGCACCGACCCGCTCCTCACCGGCACCGAGAACCTGGTGCTGGCCGGCCGCCTGCGCGGCATGAGCGGGGCGGATGCTCGCACCCGGGCATCCGCTCTGCTCAAGGAGTTCGGGCTGGGCGACGCCTCCGATCGCCCCGTCGGCAAGTTCTCCGGCGGCATGCGACGCCGGCTGGATGTCGCGGCCGCGCTCGTGCACGCACCGCGCGTGCTGTTCCTCGACGAGCCCACCACCGGGCTCGACCCCGAGGCGCGGGCGGCGATGTGGGCGGAGATCCGCCGCCTCTCCGCCGAGAGCGCCATCACGGTCATCCTCACGACGCACTATCTCGAGGAGGCCGACCGGCTCGCTGACGACGTGATGATCATCGATCACGGCACGAAGGTCGTTGGCGGAAGTCCCGACGAGCTGAAGGCATCCCTTAACGGCGACACGCTCCGCGTCTCGCTCGTCGAGCCGGACGTCGAGACGGTGCGCAGGGCGGCCTCGACGGTTCGCGGCCTGCGCGACGTCGTCGTGGAGACGCAGGGGACGAACGGTCAGCTCGTGGCCCGCACCGACGACGCGTCGTCGGCCGTGGCACCCGCGATCGCGGCGCTCGAAGCGGCGGGCGTCGTGTTCGGGGCGGTCTCTGCGTCCCGCCCGAGCCTCGACGACGTGTACCTGCACTACGCGGGCCGCTCGTTCGACACCGTCGACGCCGCGGCAGAGCCGCAAGCATCCGCGGCGGCGAAGCCGGAGGCATCCACAACCCTGAACGGAGAAGCAGCATGACCACTACTGTCGCCGGCGTCGCGCCGGCCCACCCGGTACGAGCCGGATGGCTCACCCAGACAGCGCAGATCACCGGCCGCTGGATCACCAACACCCGCAGGCAGGTGTGGGGTGCGGCGTTCTCGCTCGTGCAGCCGATCGTGTGGATCCTGCTGTTCGGGCAGGTGTTCTCCTCGCTCGGCAAGCTGCCCGGATTCGGCCACACCGGGTACGCGACGTTCCTCGTGCCCGGCGTGCTCATGATGACCGTGCTGTACAGCGGTGCGTGGGCCGGGTCGGGCTACATCGACGACATGAAGTCCGGCGTGATGGACCAGCTGCTCACCGCACCGGTCTCCCGCACCGCGATCGTCACCGGCCAGCTCGTGCAGCAGCTGATCATCTGCCTCGGACAGTCGATCGTCGTGTTCTTCATCGGCTGGCTCGGCGGCGCGAGCTACCCCGGCGGAGTCGGCGGGATGGCGCTCGCCCTGCTGACTGCGCTGCTGCTCGGCACGATCTTCTGCTCGCTGTCCACGGCGGCCGCGCTCACCACGCGCAACCAGGTCGCGCTGATCGGCATCTCGCAGATCGTGGTGCTGCCGGTCACGTTCCTCTCCACCACGATGATGCCGGCGTCGCTGATGCCGGAGTGGGTGCAGAACGTGTCGAAGTTCAACCCGATGACCTGGTCGGTCGACCTCGCCCGCAACACCCTGGCGGGCACGACGGATGCCTCGGCGCTGCTGCACGTCGGTGGCCTGGTCGTCCTCGCGGTGCTGGCCTTCGTGTGGTCGGTGCGGGCGCTGCGGGGGTACCAGCGCAGCCTGTGACGGCGCCGGCCCGCCATCCAATCAAGCGACACTAGGTGTACGCGACGACACTAGGTGCACAGCGCCGGGTCTCGTCGCATACACCTAGTAGCGTGTCGCGTCTAATGTAGTGGGTATGGCTGGTTGGCTGTTCTCGATTGATACTTGATCGGGAGGAGGCCGTGGCATGCCCAGGCCGAAGGAATTCGTTGTCACGTTGAGT